>CALKRZ010000231.1 GCA_937989765.1 uncultured Clostridia bacterium
TGGGGTGAGGGGAAATGTCCACTGAAGAAATCATCGCACTAGCTAATAATTTAAAAAATATGTACCAAACTACGAATCCTTTTAAAATAGCTGATCATTTAGGAATTAATATATCTTTTAGTCCGTTTAAAAAAACTGCAATGCAAGGCTATACTTATAGACCTTTTGATGATCATCCCCCTTTAATAGGTATTAATTCAAATTTTGATAAACGTTCACAATATGTATTATGTGCTCATGAATTAGGGCATGCAATATTACACAAAGATGCTTGTAATCATTTTGATGACAATCCAATTAATAATCCGCATGAATATGAGGCTAACCTTTTTGCCGTTGCTCTATTATGCAATCCAGATGATCTTAATTTTAGTTTAGTCAATATGGATAATTACCTACTTAAAAGTATCCTAGATCACAATATTATGTATTAGAATTATTTTGAAGTGAAATACAATCTAAGACCGAAAGGAAGATAGTAATGAGTAACGAGGAAAAGATGTTTGAGCTAATGGAAAAAATCTACGTAGAAGTTCAGACAACAAAAAAAGAGTTGAAAAGTGATATGAAAAAAATCGAATCAAAAGTAGATAGATTGGAATTGGAACAGCGTAAGCAAGGTCTAGCATTGGAAAAAGTACAAAAAGATATTCAAATCTTATCTGAAGTCATGGAAGCCAATTATAAGCTGACAAAGCTACAGTACGATGATTTGAAAGAAGAAACCATTGAAAAGATTGAAACCATTGAAAGTGTTTTGAAAATAGTAAAATAGATGAGGAATGGTGATCACAATGAATAATGAGTTATTAAATGCCATCAAGACACTCCTACAGGAAGAATTGCAACCCATAAAGTCTCAACTTACAGAGAACACACAGATTATTCGTTCTCTTGTCCACGCTAGTGAAACGCAAAAGGCTGATGCAGATGTTCTCATGCACAAGACTGTATCTATTGAAGGCAACCTTCAGGGCATTGCTGAAAAGATTGATGCTGGGTTTGTATCAGTGAATCAAAAGTTAGATACACTAGCCAAAGACATCAATGTAGTCGAAGCGGTCACTGGGAAGAACATGCAGGATATAGCATATTTGAAAGCTGTCAAATAAGCTAATAGTAGCACCTTACACGGGTGCGTGGATTGAAACAAACAAACAAACAATATGCAGGTAGAAAGGATGAAAAATAATGACGGATAGAGAATTATTAGAATTTATAGCTGCTAAAGTGGGAGTTCTCACTACACAAATGGATTCTCTCACTACACAGGTAAATACGGTCACTGCTGATGTTAGTGAATTAAAAGAATCTCAGACTAGAACAGAAAAAGTTGTTCTGAAGATTGAAAATGAGCATGGACAAAAACTTGATGCTTTGTTTGATGGTTACAAACAAAATGCAGATAGCATCGAACGTCTTGAAAACAAAGTAGATACTATGTCCTATCGTTTGGACAATCAAGAAATCAAAGTCAATGTGCTTAGAAGTGTAAAGTAGATCATCAAAAAAAGTACTTTTTTGAGTCTAGTGCCATCATGGAGGGTCATACTGAAGCAAGTGATCAAATAATAATGCTAGGAGGAATACCCATGGAAAAAATTTTAGAACAAATATTGGATGAATTAAAAGGCGTTAAGAGTGAAATCACAGAATTAAAGCAAGGACAGCAAAACCTTCAGATTCAAGTCCAAGAAAATACTCAAATTCTAAAAGCATTGGAGCATAAAGCTGATGTCAATAAAGCCGAACACGACAATTTCACCCATCAACTAGCACGCATTGAGGGCAGTATAAATATCATCAAGTCAGAAAGCACCAAAGGTGAAGAAGCATATGATTTTGTACAGAGTATGAAGGGAATATTTATTAAATAGTTTTTGACTCGGAAGTCGCACCCCACATGGGTGCGTGGATTGAAACAAACAAACAAACAAGTAGGAAGTTGGTTGAGCATATGCATAACAATTCTACAGCAGAAAATAGGAAAGTTGGTTGCTATATTCGAGTTAGCACTGATAACCAGTTAGATAACTACAGCATCGACGAGCAAACGGATCGTTTAAAAGCATTCTGTAAGGCAAAGGACTGGATTATCATAAAGTTATATACCGATGGCGGATATTCTGGCGGTAATATAAACCGACCTGCACTACAGCAGCTATTAAATGACATAAAGAATAAGCAAATTGATATGGTTGTAGTATATAAGCTCGATAGGCTAAGTCGTTCGCAGAAAGATACTCTAATGCTGATCGAAGATGAGTTCCTCTGCAACAATGTGGATTTCATATCTGTGAGCGAAAACTTTGACACCAGCACTCCATTTGGGAAAGCAATGATTGGGATGTTGTCTGTTTTTGCCCAACTTGAAAAAGACCAGATAACTGAAAGGTTCACTATGGGAAGAATCGGACGTGCAAAGAACGGTTATTATCACGGTGGCCCTACGGCTCCGACTGGATATGATTATGTTAATGGTGAATTAATTGTAAATGAGTACGAAGCAATACAAGTAAAAGAAGTATTTACTCGATTCTTAGATGGACAAAGCATAAATGCAATACAGAAATATATGAGTGAGCATTACACAAATAAATATGGTAATTGGAGTAGTCATACTTTAGTATTAAATATTCTTCGTAACAGCGTGTATGTCGGTAAAGTTAAATTTAAAGGGAAAACATATCTGGGTAACCACAAATCAATTGTGTCGATAGATACTTTTACTCAAGCTCAAAAACTTCTACAAAGTGCAAAAAGAGAGGATTCAAAAACTATCTACCAGAAGGCACCTTTCAAGGCGAATAATTTACTTACAAGCCTTTTATTTTGTAAGAAATGTGGTGCAAGATTTTGCGGGAATCATGGATATTATGTTTGCTATTCTAGAGGAAAGACCGATAAGAGAAAAATAATAGATCCAAATTGTAAGAATAAAAAATGGTCAATCGAACATCTTGATACTATCATTGAGAGCGAAATACTTAAACTGGCATTTAACGATGAATACTTTGAAGAAATTGTAGCAAGTAGAATTAATAGTGCTCCAGAAATAAATTCAGAAGAAATAGTGAAAAGAATTATGGAAATAGACAAGCAAATAGCTAGAATGGTAGACTTATATCAAATAGGTGGAATCCCTTTAGAACAAATATCTGATAGAATTGCGAAATTGAAAAATGAAAAGGATACAATATCGGAACAGCTTGCCGATACAAAAGAAACAAAGATTACTATCTCTGAAGCAAGAGAAGTTTTATCAAGAGCAAAGGATGCTTTTAATAATGATGACCTTCCTAAGCAAAGGCTATTAATAAGCACTATTGTAGATTATATTGAAATTGACGATGATATGGTTAATATTCATTGGAGTTTTATATAATATTTTTTTATTTAAAATTACAGTTTCAGACTGACCATGCACATGGTCAACGCTTGCTTTCCATGCGCACATGCTTTCTTGAAATAATGATCCAGATTAAAAGCAATCCGTGGCAGATATCCTAGATCTTCTAGTAGCGTAAACAGTGGGAAGAATATCGCCATGGGAGGAAGCATGACAGAAATAACCCATGCCAGTGTACGATACATCCCTAATATTACGATGCCATGAAACCATGTGGGCGCACCCAAGGATAGAAAAACATCTGTCAATCTTTCTTCTATCCAAAAAAGTCCACGAGCCAGTAGTGTAGATGGCACATTGGATCCTTCCATCGTGATCCAAAATACAGCCCCTAATAAGGCGATCATGATCGGAATGCCAAAGATGCGTGAAGTAAGTACTCGGTCTACCCTACGATCAAACTCATTGTATTTTTTGTTTTCAAATATGACGACTGTGTGGGCGATATTTTCTGCTGTTCTAACGATGCAGGATACGATCTGATCTCGTAGTTGTTCCACCTGAATATTATGTTGTATTAAAATATCTTTCGCTAGCTTCAATTCGGATAAAAATCGATCATTCTCATATAGATTAATATTGATATATTTATATATTGCTTCTATGATCGTTTTGTCCCCATCTAATAATCGCAAAGCTGCCCATCTACTATTTACCTTATTCTTGGCATATTGATCTATGGCTGGTTTTATTATTTCTATAGCAGTCTCTAGCACCTCTTCATAGTGGACTTTCTTAGGTGTCGGCTTTATTTTTCCACAGGCTACTTGATATACTACTTCTTTTAATTCTTCCATTCCTTTACCACTTCTAGCACTCGTCCCCACTACAGGAACACCTAGCATCTGTGATAATTTGTCTACATCCACTCGAATATCTTTGCGCTTTGCCTCATCCATGAGGTTGACACACACCACGACGTTATGCGTGAGCTCCATGATTTGCAGTACTAGATTTAGATTTCTCTCTAAACAAGTCGCATCTGTAACGACTACAGTGGCATGAGGATTTCCAAAGCATATAAAGTCTCTTGCCACTTCTTCTTCTACGGAATTGGCTAGGATCGAGTATGTACCCGGCAGATCTACCATGATACATCTTTTATCATTATACATATATGCACCTTGGGCATTCGTTACCGTTTTTCCTGGCCAATTACCCGTATGCTGTTTCAAGCCTGTGAGGGTATTAAATACTGTGCTTTTCCCTGTATTGGGATTCCCCGCAAGGGCAATCACCAGATCTTCTGCCGATTCTACTTTTACTTCAAACATTTCTTGTAAGGCGCCAAGACCTGTAGACTTACTGGTTAAACCCATAAAACATCCCCCTTTTTCTTTATAAGTTAGTGTCGGGAAACTTATTGCGTTTCATCTACTACTTACTATATGGATTGGGGATTGTGTTTGGTGCACGTACAGTAAAAAAGGATCTCTCCAAAGTATTGCTGATAAGGCAACTGAAAGAAAATAACTGGTCAAAATGCTGAGGATATTTTGTGTCAGACAAGGAAGCAGGTTCCGCTGCTAGTGGGCTAACAGCGGGTTCTGCTGACGCAGTATGACGAAAAATAGACCAGCAGATTGACCAGTTATTTTTTTGAAGTTGCCTAAAGCAAATACTTTGTAGAGATCCTTTTTTAGTTTTATTCTACAGTTGATTCCATACTTCTATCCGATGATAAATCGTGTCTTGCTTCCTGTAATTCCTGTTTGAATCTCTAATTTTGCTTGTATTCGATCCTTCAGTTCTTGTACATGAGAGATAATACCCACGAGCCTTCCCAAATTCTGCAGCTCGATCAAACATTGGATCGCATTGTCTAACGATTCTACATCTAATGTACCAAAGCCTTCATCTATAAATATGGTTTCTAGCGTGATGCCCCCGGCATTGGCTTGAACAATATCTGCAAGCCCTAACGCAAGTGCCAAGGAGGCTTTAAAGCTTTCTCCCCCTGATAGGGTTTTTGCATGTCTTGCTTTTCCTGTATAGTGATCCATCACTTCGATTTCCAGACCACTTTGAGCACTTCCTTTGCCTTTCTCTTTGATTCGATTCATCTCATATCGATTTCCTGTCATTTTGCCCAGTCTGATATTCGCTGCTTGTATGATATCATCAAAATAGGCGGCTAGGACATATCTTTCAAAGGTAAGTCTTTGACTATTATCTCCTCGGGCCACTTTTGCTAGATCCCCTACTACTCGGTATTCCTGTTCCAAAACTTCTATTTCTTTTGTAAGTTCCTGTATCTTATTCAAAATATCTATATTATGTTTATTATTTGCAAACAGATCTGTTTTTTTGTCAGATAATTCTTTTTGCTCTGCTCGAATCGTCTCTAGTTGAATCTGTATTTCATTGAGGTCTACCCTACATAGATCTTTGATTTCGGATATCAGCTGCTTATATCGATCTTTATTAGACTTTACGGTAGCATGATATTCTTTGACTGCCTCATCCATTTTTGCTAACGCTTCACTTTCTCGTTTAGCCTCAAAATACTCTTTTCGATCCTTAAACTGTAGCCTTATGATTTCTATATCAAATTGGGCTTCTAATTTGATCATTTCTTCTACTGCTTCTTGGCTCATTTTTTCTACACTCTCTTTATCACTGACTGCTTTGGTATATATATTAGTTGCTTCTTCATACTGCTTTTGTGCCTTTTTCCACTGATCTTCAAGTACTTTTAAGTCTTTTTCCATTTTGTGTATTTTTTCTTGCAGTGCTTTTTGAGTCCTGATTTCTTCTGGTAATTCTATGGTACTATTTTCTATGATCTTTGCTTCACTTTGCACTTCTGCAAGAAGATGGGTATATTCCATATGACATGCATCCTGTTTTTGTACTGCCAGTTCGATCTGATGGCTTTTATGCGCTACCTCCTCCACTGCTTTTGCTTCTAGTTTCTGTTTTTTATCCAGTAGTTCATATTCTTTCTGTAATCCATTCAGTTCATTTGTAAGAATTTTTACTTTTTCTTCTATAAACTGTGTCATTTCTTCTTTTTCTAAGCTACTGATCTCTTCATCCAGTATACCGATCAATCCACTTCTTAGTGCATCTACCAATTGTTTTTTTGCATTTCCTTCTGCCTTCCATTGTTCTGCCTTCTGAAAATTTTTATTATATTGTTCTTCCCATTCGTTGAGCATTTTTCTTTGCGTATTTAAATCCTCTTGGGTGGGCACTCCATTGATGAATATCGCAGGACTTGGATGATGATCAGATCCACACACTGGACAGGGCATTTTGTCTTTTAGTTCTTCTGCTAAAATCCCTGCATATCCTTTATAAAATCGATCCTGCATTTCTTCATATAGCTTTTTCTGGGTACCCAGCTTTGTTTTTATATCCGATGTAACTTGCACTTGTTTTTTATAATTTTTTCGTATATCATCCAATGCTTGTAGATTGGGTAAAAGTTCATCTAACTTTCTTTTTATTTCTGTTTTCTTTTCATATTCACTATAGACTTTCACATATTCTTTAGAGGCTCTTCTGGCTTCTTCTATGGTTGCTTCTACCTGTTTTACTTGAAGCTTTAGGTTTTCTATGCAGCCTTTAAGCTCATTGAGCTCCTTAGATTTTTTTTGTAGTTTTTCATTGCGTCCGATCAATTCCGCTTGTTTTTGTTCATATTGCTGCACCTTATCCTCTAAGGATTTATATACCGCAATGTCTCCCAATCGCTTTTTTCTATCACTTTCTTTAGCTTCTTCTATCCTAAAAAGCCTTTCCGCTGCTTCGATTGCGGCTTTGGCTTTAGTGATTTTCTCCACGGCTTGCTCTATTTCTTTCCTTCTTAGTTCTACAGTGTTCTTACTTTTAGTTACATTTTCTTCGATCCCATATAGCGCTTGGGCGGTTCTTCCTTTGTCTACCTGATGCGCAAGGGCGGATATATCGTCTTGCTGCTTTTCCAATGCTTCTTTTTCTTTCTCTATTTCACTTTTTAGCCGAAATTTTTCATTGGTTTGCTGTCCTCTTGTCAGTTCCTGCTGTAGTGTATCACCGCGATCATGTAGCCATTTGATCTTTGTTTCATATTCGGCTTCTACCGCTTTACATACACTGATATGTTTTTCGAGTTCTTCTATAACCCCTGCACTATTTACCTTATCTTCCTGTATAAGATGACTTAGGTGTTGATTTTGATCTGGCGTAATGTTTTTGATATTGGTGTTTCTTCTCTCTAGCAGTTTGCTTACTTCCCTATATACCTTGCCTGCCATATCATCCAGTACTCTTTGCACTCTTTCATATGCTTCTGTTCCAAAAATCTTCCTAAATATAGCTTCTCTTTGTTTGCTTTCGGCTAAGAGTAATTCTCTAAACTCTCCTTGCGGGATCATCATAATCTGCCTAAACTGCTCATAGGTGATGCCCATGGTTTCAGTTACTTTATGATTTACATCGTCCACCCCTGTAATCACTCGATCTTCATCTAGAAGCTTTAACTCTACCTCTGTTTTTTGTTCTGTAAATCCTTCTCCCCTTACCTTCTTCTTGAGCTGAGTAGGGATTCTCTTGATATAATACCGTTGACCATGCAGTTCAAATTCTAGCTCCACATAGGATAAACGATCTTCTGAAGCAAAATCACTTTTTAAATGATCTTGCTGTCGATCTCGACCGCTGGTTCTCCCGTAAATCGCATAGCTAATCCCATCAAATATAGTTGTCTTCCCTGCCCCAGTAGGGCCTGTGATCAAAAAGATATTATTACTTTCTAACTGTGTAAAATCTATCGTTTCAACCTGTGCATAGGGACCAAAGGCTGACATCGTAAGCTTTCTAGGTCTCATCTACTCCCACCTTCTCTCCTGTTCCACCACTTCAATGGCTTGCGCGGTGATATTTTTCTTTTCTTGTGTAAATTCTTTTCCCGTAATATTGCAGTAAAAGTCGTAGAAGAGCTCTACTTTCGTTTTTTGCTTATAGCCTTCTCCTGCAGAGGTTCTTGCATTTATATCTCTTTTTGTTTTAGATTCAAGCTCTAGAGAAAGTACATTCGGATATACTGCTCTTAGTTTGCTGATGGGATCCATCAGTTCTCCCTCATCTGTAAGCACCACGTGCAAATAATCTTCTGTATTGGTATCTTGATATACTGCTGGATCTAGGAGTTTGTTTAGTTCTCCCTTTATGATTCTCATATCTCTACGAGATTTTAGCTCTTTTTGCTCTACCTTAATTTGACCCTCCTGATCCATCGTAACCATTGTAACTCCTTTTTTGTGTTTTACTTCGGAAAAAGAATATTTGAGCAGTGAACCTGAATACCGCACTCGATCCGTCTGCACCTTTTGTGAACTATGAAGATGCCCCAATGCGGTATAATTAAATTTTTTGAAGTAATCTACACGAATGGACTCTGTACCCCCGATCGCTAAAGGTCTTTCTGATTCACAGGTATCTAGCCCTTCTGTGCCCATCACATATCCATGTGCTACTGCGATATTTCTTTCTGCTGTATTTATCTGTGCCTCTATGGATTCAATGATGACTCGCATCCCATCGTCATGCACTTTTACTTCTTCTCGCCCAAACAAATGTCTAATTTCTGCAGGATCTCCATACGGTATGATATAAAAATTCACTGGACCATGGTCATCTTGCAGTACCACTTTTTCAATAGAATGATGCAATCTTCCTCCGATATGCAATCCAGTATGCTTTAAAATTTCGCTTGCAAAGCTTAACCGGTCTGCACTATCATGATTGCCTGCAATGGTAATAATGGGCGTCTTCAGTTCCTTTAATATCCTACAAAAGGTGCGGTCTAGGAGCTGTACCGCTTCTACAGGGGGTACGCCCCGATCATATAAATCTCCCGCAATAATCATCACGTCTGGTTTTTCTTCTTGGATCAATTCTATGAGTTGATCTAAAATATACTCTTGATCTTTCGTCATATGTACTTGATTGACCACTTTCCCGATATGCCAATCGGCTGTATGAAGGATTTTCATATTTTCCCTGCTTTCTTTCCCCATAATGTATTAGGATCACTATATGTGTTCTAACTAGGCGTCCGTCAAAAATCTGCTTTTACGATTTTATAAATAATGGTAGAATCATGTATAGTATACTATAAGAAAGCATAGATTATAAAGTTATACTGATAAATTTCCTCACTATCTTTTATGTTAAATATTATATCATACGCGTAAGGCATAATATGGCAGCTAGCCTAAACGAAAGGAGATATTTCAATTTGAATAGAGTTCGTGGAGCTTCCTTCCGTATGCTAGAACGAAGCGATCGTGGGCAGCCGTTGTGGACAATATGGCGATATGCATAATCTTACACGTAATAAAGATAATGCGTATTCCCTCAGGGCATCTATAGCCCTAGCGACTAGAACGCTATGAAAATGAAATATCTCCTTGAGTGAAAACTTCCAAGTAATGGCTTACGTTTACGCTTATGAATATCATATTAAAGGAGGCTTACCAATGAAAACAAAACAAATTATACTAAGTCTATGTATTTTATCATTGATCATCCTATCTGCCTGTACAACGAAGCAACCTATCGTCGATCCTATTACACCTCCCACTGTAATAAAAACACCGATCGAATATGAGTTCACTGCAGAGGGTGTGATCAAACCTGAAATGGCAGAAAAGATCATTAAGGAAACAGCAGACAAAGTGATGACGGCACTCAAGGAAAAGGATATGAAGCTTCTCTCTACCTATATCCATCCAGATCTAGGGGTCCGATTTACTCCCTATACTTATGTTGTAGTAGAGGATGATCTCGTATTTACGCCAGATCAAATCATTGACTTCTTTAAAGATCCACAAGAATATGTATGGGGAAGCTATGACGGCACAGGCTTTGAAATTAGACTAACCCCACCTGAATACTACGAGAAGTTTATTTACTCTGCTGACTTTATGCGTGCAGAAAAAATCGGATACAATACCGTATTAAGCACTGGAAATATGCTTGAAAATCAATTTGCAGTCTATGAAAATCCAATTGTAGTAGAGTATTATTTTTCAGGCTTTAATCCTGAGTACCAAGGCATGGATTGGAGAAGTCTTCGATTGGCATTTGAAGAATATG
>CALKRZ010000232.1 GCA_937989765.1 uncultured Clostridia bacterium
GATCTACAGCATCTCGAATCAAGTTTGCCGCTTCATTAGCCTCTAGTAAGCCTAAATTAGCTCCTCCACTAATATTAATAAGAACCCCTCTTGCCCCATCAATAGTTGTATCGAGAAGTGGACTTTGAATAGCCATTTTAGCAGCTATCTCTGTTTTATTTTCTCCAGATGCATGTCCAATACCCATATGAGCAATTCCTTTATCAGACATAATGGTCCGTACATCTGCAAAATCCAGATTAATAATACCAGGATTGGAAATCAAATCTGATATCCCCTGTACCCCTTGTCGTAGCACTTGATCTGCTTTCCTAAATGCATCAATCATACTTGTCTTTTTATCAATAATTTGGAGCAGCTTATCATTAGGAATGATAACCAAAGTATCTACATTCTTTTTTAATTCCTCGATGCCCTTTTCTGCATTAAGCATTCTTTTACGACCTTCAAATCCAAAAGGTTTAGTTACAACACCCACTGTCAAAATCCCTGCCTGTTTTGCAATATTGGCAATAACAGGAGCTGCACCTGTGCCAGTCCCTCCACCCATACCTGCCGTAACAAATACCATGTCAGCACCTTTAATCACTTGAGAAATCTCTTCTCTTGTCTCTTCAGCAGCCTTTTGTCCAATTTCTGGATTAGCCCCTGCGCCTAATCCTCTGGTTAGTTTATCTCCGATCTGAATCTTAACAGATGCTTTAGAACGAGTTAAAGCTTGTCTATCTGTATTTACCGTAATAAACTCTACACCCTTTAAATCCTGTTCTATCATTCTGTCAACGGCATTGTTACCACCTCCGCCAACTCCAATTACCTTTATCTGAGCTACATTTGTTTGTGTCACATCAAACTCCAACACTATAAATCCCCCTTCATGATCTCATGCAATCCATATACTGATTATACAATACAAATAGTTAAATTTCTATCCAAAATTAGACCTATACAAAATATATCCCAAATCAACATCAAAGTATAGAATGAATTGGGCTATTTTGGCTTACAGCTGGTTCTTTTATATCATATCTTGTTTTTGGAATTTATTCAATATAAATCTTCTTATAAATGCAAAGTTTTGGAATAAACGGGATCCAAATACAACTATTGCTGCCATGTGAATAGAAATTCCCAAACGATCTCCAATATAAGTTAATATAATCGCCAAAATAGCATTCCCAAAGAACCCTGAGATAAAAATGCTAAAGTGAAACTTATCGGTGATCTTAGATCTAACTCCCCCAAATACTGAATCCAAACAAGCAAGTATCCCAATGGCTACATACGATGCATATGCCTGTGGGATCTCGAAAGGAAGAAAAAGTCCAACAATTATACCTACTATAAGTCCCAAAATCGGTATCATATCATCCCTCCTTTTTATACACCGTGATTGCTCGCTTAAACTGCAAGGGTTGCTCATATTTAGGTATTAAGATTTTTTCCGATTTTTTGATGGAAATTTCAATACCCCAAGGTGCAAGATAATCTATCACACCACCCGGCAAACGCAAAGCTGCCTCTAGTGCATCTGGATCTCCTATGGCTGAAATTTGAAAAGGAGCTGCTACCCTAGTTTGATTCACGCTCACTACAGGACCCACACATCGCACAGCAGATGTAGCAATGAGACGCTGATTATTAAGAGAAACTGCTTCTGCCCCTGCAGCATTGAGTTCATTAATCACTGCCATAATATCATCATCATGAATCAAAAATGTATTGGGATCTATCGTAGCATTCTGTTGAATACCCACTTTATTATCATTTAACGTGACTGTCACTCCTGGACCTTCTACATCTGATAATCCTGCTAATATTCTCGCCTCTTCTAGTTCTTTTTTTATGATCGTAAAAGAACTACTATTTTGAGATACAGCCTCTTCATAATCTCGAAGTTTTTTTTGGTTATCCAATAATTTAGTCATTAATACTTCTTTTTCTTCTAACACTCTTTTTAATTCCAAACTTAGCTCATCTGCCCTTTGCTTCTGTACTACTGTAACCTGCTGCTTACGGATCGTTTTGAACTGCATAGAGATCATGATCCCTAGAAGCATACATATAAAAGCAATCGCCACTTGAGCATTCTTAGAATTCTTCATTTCACTCCCCCTATGTTAAGTATTTAAATATGGGTGGCCTATTTGCATCTCGAATATCTAAAAACCCTCGATCCTGCTCTGGTATATGTTTTAAGATCTCTAACATCATTCGAATCTTTTCATCATAGTCCGTAGCATCACCTAACATCACATCAATAGAACGGATATGTATATGAATATCCTTAGAATCTTTCACATCAATTTTTACGATTTCTTCTAGGATATTGTATTTGACTATTAGATGCGCTGTTTTTATTAAAATATCAAATGATTCCTGATTTTGTACCTTGATCGCTTCTCCCACGCGAAAATGTTCAAACTCTAATCCGTGAACAATGGGTAATTTTTCTGTAAAATAAGTGGAAGTTTCTAATACTTGTCCATTTTCATCGATAAAAAGATATGCTCCCATATATGGAACATATCCTCTTACTTTTCTTTCCTCAATTTTTATGTGAATTTGATTAGGAAACACAAATCTGATGATCCCTTTTTTAATATATGGGTCATGCTCTAAAGTAGTCTTGGCTTTTCTAAATCTGAATGAAAAAAAGTTCATGTTCGAGGTGAGATTGATCTTTTGACAAATCTCCTCGTCTGAATAATGTTCATTGCCTTCTACACGAATCTGCGTAATATGAAATATTGAAGATGTAAGCAGGAGCCATAAAAAAAGGCTACCTAATCCTAGTACAATAAAAAGTTTTATTGTACTCTTCGTATGATCATTTCTATATTTTTTCATCGGTACCATTTTACCCATTACATCCATCCTTTTCCCCTACGTTTAGTTGATCAGTTGGATATCCGCTCCTAAACAGCGAAGAGCATTTTCAATACTATCATAGCCCCGTTCTACATGTTTGGAGTCATTGACTACTGTTTCACCTTCAGCATGCAGCCCTGCTAGTATTAAAGCGGCTCCTCCTCTCAGATCTTTTGCATGGACCACTGCCCCCATGAGACCTTTAACCCCTTGCACAATAGCAGTTCTTCCATCTAGTGAAATATTGGCTCCCATTCTTTTTAATTCTTGGGCATGCTTATACCTTGATTCAAATACTGTTTCAATTATAATACTAGTTCCTTGTGCTACTGTCAATAATGTCATGAGTTGGGGTTGCATATCTGTTGGAAAACCTGGATGAGGTTGTGTTCGGATCATATCTACTGCTTGCAGCGTTTTGGGCGCCTTTATAAAAACACGATTGGCTTCCTCTATAATAGTACATCCTGCTTCTCGCAATTTTGATGTAACTGGACATAAATGTTGTGGCACTACATCACCTAGTAGCACTTCACCACCCGTTATGGCAGCTGCAATCAAATATGTGCCTGCAATAATTCGATCAGGCATTACCCTATATTCCACTGGATATAGTTTTTCTACTCCTTCGATACAGATTACATTAGAGCCTGCTCCTACAATCTTAGCACCCATCGCATTTAAAAATTCTTGTAAATCTGCAATTTCTGGTTCTTTGGCAGGATTATAGATCGTGGTTCGACCTTTTGCCATAGAAGCTGCCAACATAATATTTTCTGTAGCGCCTACACTAGGAAAATCTAAGGTAATTCGAGTACCTTTTAATTCAGTTGCTTCACATATAATATACCCATGCTCTTCAGAAATCACTGCACCTAACTGCTTTAATGCCTTTAAATGCAGATCAATAGGTCTTGGTCCTAGTTCACAACCCCCTGGATAGGAAATCTTGACTTTTTTAAATCTTCCTAAGATGGAGCCTAAAAAAATGATGGATGACCGCATTTCTCTTACTAATTCTTCTGGAACTTCAAATGAAGTAGCACAAGAAGAATCAATCCGTAGTGTACTACCCTGCCACGCAACATCACATCCTAAATTCTCCAATATGCGAATCATTGTCCATACATCTACTATCTTTGGACAATTGTGCACTATACTTACATCACCATTTAAAATTGTGGATGCTAAAATAGGCAGGACTGCATTCTTTCCTCCTGGAATATAAATTTCTCCTTCAAGTTTTTTCCCACCTTTGATTACATACTTACCCATACCACACCTCCTGAAAATGTCAGGGAACCTATATAATCATACTATGCATGATATACAAAGTTGTGACTATAGGCCTTATCCATCTATTTTCAGCAAAAAAACATATTACCCTTTTACCTTAGAATATCTCGAAATATTTAACAATATTCCCATACCAATCATAATCAGCGTTAATGAAGATCCTCCATAGCTTATAAATGGCAGTGGCATTCCCGTTACTGGAATCGTATTTGTGATTACAGCTACATTAATTAATACCTGCACGCCTATTTGACAAACCATACCTGATGCCAATAAACAACCGAATAGATCAGGCGCATTCATAGCAACTTTAATCCCTTTCCAAATCAAAATAAGAAATAAAGATAATAAAGCAATCGCTCCAATTAAGCCTAATTCTTCACATACGATAGAAAATATAATATCATTATGGGCTTCTGGAATAAATCCTAATTTTTGCCTGCTTTGTCCAAGCCCCAATCCGAAAAGTCCTCCTGAACCTACTGCATATAAAGATTGAATGGTTTGAAATCCAAGACCTGTAGGATCAATCCAAGGGTTTTTCCATATTTTGATTCTTCCAAATCGATAAGCAAATTGTGGAAGAAGTACTGCAATTCCTCCTCCTATAAAAATAGGTATAGACATTACAACAAAGTACCATATCTTAGGGCTAGCTATGAAAAGAATAGAAAAACCGATAAATAATACAACTATAGCAGTACTTAAATTTTGAGCTGCTATCAATATAACAGGAATTACTACAAATGATAAATAAAACATGAATCCCTTAAATGTTTTAAGTGTTTCCCTTCGATTTGCAATAATATATGCCATAAATAGAATGATTGCTAATTTTGCTAATTCTGAGGGCTGAAATCCAAATATCCATCGCTTTGATCCTTTAACCTCTCGTCCTATGAATAATACTAACACTAAAAACACATTTGATATGAAATAGATAACAACTGACCACTTTTTTAATTTATGATAATTATAATTCATCATAATTAGCATACAACCCATACCAAAAACAGCCCACAATAACTGTTTTTTAAAGAAATGATACATATCTGAAAAATGATTAAGAGCATAATAGTAGCTAGAGCTGAAAATCATTACAATTCCAAATAAAACAAGGAGTATGATAGTAAATAATATAGTAAAATCACACTGACTAGTAGCCGTAGATGTTTTTTTACCTGTTTCCCTAAGTCGTTGTGACTTTTGTACTGCTCTCATAGGCCCACCCCTATTCACAAACTAGCTCCTTAGACAAGCTCCATACCACATCTTTGAAAATTTTTCCCCTTTGTTCATAGCTTTCAAACATATCCCAGCTAGCACAGGCTGGAGATAATAATACACAATCTCCTCGTGAAGCTTTTGCTGCTGCTCTATGGACTGCTTCTTCTAAAGAATTTACTTTCTCAATACATGTATATTTCTGATCCCAAGCAGTTTTTTGGATTTGATCTGCTGTTTCTCCAAATACAATCGCATATTTTACTTTGCCCGGAAATTTTTCTACCCATTCTGTAAAATCACTTCCTTTATCCATGCCTCCACCAATCAAGATAATAGGCTTGCGCATAGCTTCAATAGCAGGGATGGCGGCCCCTGGATTCGTACCTTTCGAATCATTATAATAATCAACTTCATTCATAGTAGTTACATACTCTATTCGATGTTCTACTCCTTTAAACTGTATAAGCACTCTACGAATATTGTCTACGGGAATTCCCATCCATAGTGTAATTGCCACTGCTGCCATGGCATTTTCAATATTGTGATTGCCCAGAATTTGAAGTTCATCTATAGAACATATCTCTATTTTATTTTGATTCTTTACAGCAAAGATCTTATCCTGCTGTAGAAATACACCTTCCTCTAATATGCTTTGCCTGCTAAAATATATAGGTTGACATTTCATTTTTCTGCCCATTTTTCTACAAATGAGATCATCATAATTCAAAATACAGGTGTCAGATTGTAGTTGGTTCATAAATATGCGTTCTTTTGTCTCAATATAGCTCTCATAAGTTTTATGTCTATTAAGATGATCTGGGCTTATATTGAGTACTGCACTCACGGTAGGATGAAATGTATGAATCGTCTCTAACTGAAAACTACTCACTTCAACTACAGCCCAGTCCTCTTTTTTCATAGAAAGCACATGATCTGTAAAAGGAATACCGATATTTCCAACTACATATGTATGGGACACAAACGATTTTACTATCTCTCCTACTAGCGTAGTGGTCGTTGTTTTGCCATTCGTCCCTGTAATCGCCACAATAGGGCATGAACAAAGTACGTAGGCAAGTTCCACTTCACTCCATACGGGAATTCCTTGATCCCTTGCTTCTTGAATAAATGGGAGATCCGTAGGCACTCCTGGACTGATAATAAGTAAATCGATCTCTGCAAGGCAAGGCGTATTCTCTTCCCCTAAATACATCGTAATATTTCTTTCTACTAATGGTACAATACTCGATCCTAGTTGCTCTCGGTTTTTTTGATCCTGTACAGAGATCCTTGCTCCTAATGCATGACACAATACTGCAGCAGAGATCCCACTTTTAGCTAACCCAACCACCAAAATATTTTTTTCTGTCCAAACCATACTAACCTCCACTCCGTCATAAACGGTATATAGTAAAAAAATAAATATCATCTATGCTGTTTGCACAGATTTTCCAGTATTTTTTAGTTGACTGCCAAAAAACCAACTAAACACAGTATAGCTGTCACAATATAAAATACAGCCACTACTTTTGTTTCTGTCCAACCACAGAGTTCAAAGTGATGATGAATAGGCGCCATCTTAAAAATCCGTTTTTTAGTTAATTTAAAGTAGCCTACTTGTAGTATGACGGAAACACATTCTATCACATATACCAATCCAACAATCAATAAAAACAAAGGCATTCTTAATAAAAAAGCCGAAGCCGCTACAAAGCCTCCTAATGCAAGCGAACCTGTGTCCCCCATAAATACACGGGCGGGATAAGAATTAAATAGCAAAAAGCCCAACAAACTTCCAATCGCTGCAGCTGCAATAGGAAGGAGCCCCTGGCCAATTTCTGCTCCTACAGAAGACCAAAAACCGTTTGCAATGCCCCATGCACTGATTCCAAAAAAAGTAGCCACCAATACCGTCACTCCTGATGCCAATCCATCCAATCCATCGGTGAGGTTCACACTATTTACTGTTCCTATCATCACAAATATGACAAAGGGAATAAATAAGAATCCTAAAGAGAAAGTATCCCCCTTTGTAAATGGAATCACCATTGCATCTCCTAACTCAGGTGTTTTAAATAAATAGTAGGCAAACATTGCTGAAATAAAAAGCTGACCTATAATCTTTTGATAAGCTCTAAGACCCATAGATCTCTTTTTAGTAATCTTAAGAAAGTCATCTAAAAACCCAATGATTCCGAATCCTACCGTCACAAACAAAACTGCCTGACCATGAGGATTGTTAGGAATAAATAAAATACTCGTAAGGATCATACTCGTTAGTATGATGATCCCACCCATAGTGGGCGTGCCTGCTTTTTTCAAGTGACTTTGGGGACCATCATCTCGAACATATTGACCGAATTTGAGCCTTCTGAGAAAAGGAATAAAAATAGGGCTTAAAATTAGGTTAATTGCAAAGGCAATTAAAATCCCATAAATAGCAAAATCCATTACAACTCCACCTTTTCCATTTTATCAATTGTTTGTTCTAATTGCATACCTCTTGAAGCCTTAACGAGCACAATATCCTGCTTTTTTAGCACGGTATGCAAACAATCATGAAGTTCTTCTTGCGTTTCAAAATAATATATTTCCTGATTTGTTTTTTTGTATTGTAGCGCTGCCTGATATATATGCTTTGCATGTAGACCTACACAGAGTAATACATCCACTCCTTTGTTGACAACACGGATCCCTAACTCTCTATGTGCTTCTTCGCAAAACGTTCCCATTTCCAACATATCTCCTAAAATAGCTACCTTTCGTTTTGTAGAAGAGGTACTTAGTAGTACCTCTATGGCTGCGCTCATAGAACTGGGGCTAGCATTATATACATCATTAATAATGGTAATGGGATGTTTTGTCGTACTGACTGCCATGCGCATCTTTGAAGGAACAAACTTCCTAAGCCCTGCTTGAATCTGTTGGATCGATAAACCTAGATGATCTCCCACAGCCACAGCCACTAGTGCATTATATACCATATGTTTTCCTGGAGATGGAATGAATGCGGTAAAGCTATCATGAGGCGTATGCACTATACACGAAACCCCTTCCATATCCATGTACTGAATATCTGAAGCATAATATCCTTCCGTATTATCTATTCCTATCCATATAATTTTATGCTTTACGGATTGTTTGAGAGAATATAATAAAGGATCATCTGCATTTAATATAGCAATGCCCATAGGATGAACAAAATCAAAAATTTCACTCTTGGCTTTTAGAATCCCTTCTTGGCTTCCTAGATTTTCTATATGGGAATAGCCAATATTTGTAATCACTCCTATTTTAGGTCTTGCAATTTTACTTAAACTATGAATTTCTCCAAAACTGCTCATTCCCATTTCTAATACAGCCGCCTGGTGATTATTTGTCAATTGAAATACAGTCAAAGGCAGTCCAATTTCATTATTATAGTTACCTTCTGTCTTTAGAACCGAATAGGCTTCCCCTATTACACTAGCAATCATATCTTTTGTACTCGTTTTCCCCACACTTCCTGTCACCCCAACTACAGGTATATCAAATAAACTCACATAGTACTCTGCCAAATCCTTAAGTGCTTTATTTGTATCTTCCACCTGTATAGCAAATTTTCCTTGAGGAATAGCTGCAACCTCTTCTTGCGTTATGCATCCTAACGCACCTTTTTCATAGGCTTGTTGTATAAATTGATGTCCATCATATGTGTCACCCCGTATGGGGATAAATAGATCTCCCCTCTGAACAGATCTACTATCTATAGATATACCTTCCACCGATACAGCATCCACCTGTGAATTACAATTTTTCACTAGGGTACCTTTACATCCTTGTAGTAGTTGATTTAGTGTTAAACGCTCCATACTAGTTCCTCCTATAGTAATTGTTTCACCACTTCTACATCATTAAAATGTATCGTTTTATCTTTTAAAATCTGGTAATCCTCATGTCCTTTTCCTGCAATTACTACTACATCCGCGGATTGTGCCATTTGTATGGCAAAAGCAATAGCCTCTCTTCGATCTTCTATCTTTTTATAGCTACAATGGGTTTTTTGCACCCCTGCCTCAATTTCATTTAATATACTGTGAGGGTCTTCAGATCTAGGATTATCTGATGTAATAATGCAAAAATCAGAATGATACCCTGCCACTTCTCCCATAATAGGACGCTTAGTGCGATCTCGATCCCCTCCACATCCAAAAACAGTAATAATCCTTTGTCCTGCAAACTGTTGTACCGTCTTTAGGATATTCTCTAATCCATCCGGGGTATGCGCATAATCCACAATAACACTAAAACCTCTCTGGCTAGTAATATTTTGAAATCTACCTGGCACGCCCTGTATATTCATAAGTCCTTGTTGTATCTTTTCTATAGGAACTCGTAAACACAGTGCTGCTCCAATAGCCCCTAATGCATTATACACACTAAATTTGCCAGGGATCTTCAAGGTAAAGGGTATGTTCTTCCCTTCTAGTGCTACAATAAATGAAACCCCTTCCGATGAAATGTGGATATCATATGCCTGTAAGTCTGCTTTATGATCAATACCATACGTTACTATTACTGCTGAATTATCTTTCATCATTTCTCTTGCTGCAGGATCATCGGCATTGATCACACCATATTTACATTTCTGGAATAACTTCGCCTTCGCTTTTCTATAATTTTCCATGGTTTTATGAAAGTCCAGATGGTCTTGGGTTAGGTTGGTAAACACACCTACGTCAAATTCACATCCTTCTACCCTGTATAATTCTAGTGCATGAGAAGATACTTCCATTGCTACACTTTGTACTTGTTCTTCTACCATTTGCGCAAATAAACACTGTAGATCTATAGATTCAGGTGTTGTACGACTGGTTTTAAGGACTTTGTCTCCGATACGATTTTCAATCGTTCCGATAATACCCATAGTATGTTCCATGGTATGTAAAATAGCTGAGAGTAAATAAGTCGTCGTTGTTTTACCATTGGTACCCGTAATGCCAATCATATTCATTTTTCTATAAGGAAATCCATAGAATTGAGCAGCTACTTTACCCATTACTTCTCTACTATTGTTCACCTGTAGTATCGTTATATTTTGAGATAACCCTTCTACTGGTCTTTCTACAATCACAGCGATCGCCCCTTGAGCCATCGCCTGTATTACAAAATCATGACCATCCACTTTGTATCCTGGTATACAAAAAAATAAAGTTCCTTGTTTTATATTTCGGGAATCATAAGCAATATTTGAAATATCTATATTCAATGTACCTTGTTGCAGAATATAGTCAATTCCTTCAAACAATTGAGTAAGATTCATATATTCATTCCTCCCGATTTATCGTACCTCCATCTACAAACATAGGTGTACGGCATGATTATATCATATAAAAACTACCTAGAGAATGCAAACTTCTATTTTTTACATATTGCATTTTAAAATTTTGTTTTACACAGCAGTACGTGTTTCTATACTGCATGATCTTACCTTTCTTGTTATGATTGAGTATATAAAATAATTTTAGTATCTGGATTTACTTTTTCCCCTGGAAGAGGAAACTGCTGCAAAATCGTATCCCCACTTCCTTTAATATCCACTTTTATATTTGCTTTTTGCAATTGTTTTTTTACCTCTACAAGTTTTTGATTTCTAAAATCAGGGATAACCAGTTCTTGGACTTCTTTCATTCCCATTTCTTTTTCTGAATACCTAGGCTTCACTTTCAAATAAGGCAACACATTGGCAAAGAGCTCTTTCATAACTGGACCTGCTACAGTGCCGCCATAATATACTCCTTGTGGTTCATCAATTAAAACAAGTGCGATTACTTGAGGATTCTCTGCTGGAGCAAAGGCTAGAAAAGAAGCAATATATTTTCCATTTTTTCTAGGAAGCTTTTCAGAGGTGGCTGTTTTACCTCCGATGCGATATCCTGGAATATAAGATTTATTTCCCGTACCTTCTGAAACAACACTCTCTAAAATAGTTTTCATCATTTCTGAAGTTTGCTCTGAAATAACTTTTCGTCCCTTTTTATAAATAAACTCTTTCACTATGTTACCTTGTTGATTAATCACTTTGGTACCAAAGTGAGGTGTGATTAAATGACCCCCATTTATAGTGGCAGAACCTGCTCTTAAAAGCTGCATCGGTGTAATTTGAAATGATTGACCAAAAGACATGGTTGCTAACTCTACGGGTCCTACTTTTTTCAAGTCATGCATAATGCCTACTGCTTCTCCTGGTACATCTATTCCTGTCTTTTCACTAAACCCAAAGGACTTCATATATTTATAAAATGTACTAGCCCCTAATTTTTCTGCTATATCCATAAATACCGGATTACAGGAGTTTTGTACTCCTTGGGTAAATGCCTGAGTTCCATGACTTCTAGGATGTCTCCAACATTTAATCATCCTTCCTCCCACAATTCGATATCCAGGACAGTTAAACTGATCTTGGAGACTTACCAGTTTTTCTTCCAAACCTGCTGCAGAAGTAATAATTTTAAAAGTAGATCCAGGTTCATAGGTGTCATTAATACTAAAATTTCTCCACATCTGATTTAATGCTTTATACTTTTCTTCTACACTTAAGGTATCCCAAATCGTCTCCAACTGCGGATTGTTAATCTGAAATGGTTGATTTAGATCATAATCTGGCTTATTCGCCATAGCATAGATTTCTCCGCTTTGGGGATCCATCATAATGATCGCTCCCCGTTTTGCACTTTTTGCTTCTAATGCTTTATCCAATGCTTGTTCTGCATATTGCTGTATGATAATATCCAAGCTAGTAACTAAATGATTTCCAGGTATTGGTTCAATTCTTTTCTCCGCACTATCCTTCAGCTCAATACCTCTCACATCAGTTTCCGTTACTATTTTGCCATAGGCACCTTTGAGATATTCATCATATTTGGCCTCTAACCCTATGATTCCTTGATTGTCTTTGCCTACAAATCCAATCACTTGAGCTGCGAGATTACTGTAGGGATAGTATCTTTTCACATCTTCATCAATGGTCACTCCAGACAAATTCAAAGCACGAATCTCATCTGCCAATTTCTTATCTACCCGAGACTGAATTCTCTCGAGGGCTACCCGTCTATTGACTTTTACTTTTACTTTTTCCTCATCTAACACTAGTTTTTCAGAAAGTATCTTTATAACAAGATCGGGATCCTTTATCTGAGAATGAATGACACCAATGGTCGCTACAGTGGCACTCTGCGCTAGAGGCATCCCGTTGCGGTCTACGATCGCTCCCCGCTGTGGTGCAATCAAACGATCCCTTGTCTGTTGTTCTTTGGCTCTGGTTTGTAAGTTTGGACCCTCATAAACCTGAACATATCCTACTCGAAACATAAGTGACACTATTCCTGCAGTAAAGAAAAACAAAAAAAATAGCAGCCGTTTTTTTACTCCTATTGTTGGTTTAATCATAGTATGCCCCCTACTTTTACTCAATGGCTTCATTAATACATCAATACCATTGTATTGTAAAAATAAGGGACATATGATTTAGTTTGCAATTTTATTATTTATTTTTCTACTTTTAGATGCACACTGCCCCCTAATTCAATAGAAGTTCCTCCTGGTGGTTCCTGAAAGGATACAATTCCCTCTCCTCCTTGGACAACGGGTACAAGTTGTGCTTGTTTTATGATTTCCACAGCTTCTTCGTAGGGTTTTCCAAGTACAGTTGGAATCATGGTCTCCCCCCCTTTTTCAGACTTCGTGACATATAAGATCATTTCGCTATTGGGTGCAATGATAGCACCTGCTTTAGGCATCTGATTTATTACCACGCTTCCGCTTCCAACTACTTTATACTTTAGATCCAGTGTGATCAATTCCATGGTTACATCCATTAAACTCATATTTGTATAATCTGATATTATAATTTCCTTTTTTTGACCTGTTATTGATTGACCTTCTAAGGTTGTGGTTTTATTCGTAGGTTCAATTTCCAAATAATGTAATGTATTTTCTAATAATTCCTTTACCAGTGGCGCTGCTGCACCACTACCTTCTACATATTCCTCCGATTCATCAATAAGGGCTAGGACAATGATCTTTGGCACTTCTACAGGTGCATAAGCGATAAATGAAACTACATATAATTCATCTTCTCTTTTTCCCTGCTGTGCTGTTCCAGTTTTCCCTCCAATACGGTATCCCTCAATACGTGCCCTTCGCCCTGTTCCTCCACTTACCACTGATTCCAATTGTTCTCGAACTGTATCAGAAACTTCTTGAGAAATCACTCGACGAAGTACTACAGGATTTTGTTCTTTTACGACAGTACCATTTTGGTCAATAATCTGAGATACTACATAAGGCTTCATAATGTTTCCCCCATTGATGACTGCTGCAAACCCATTTAAAATCTGAAGTGGGGTTACATTAAAAGTTTGTCCAAAAGAACTAGTCGCTAATTCTACTGGTCCCAATCCTTTTGGTGTATGAAGAAGAGTATATGCACTTTCTTCTCCTGGAAGATCTATATATGTCTTTTCTCCAAAACCAAAAGCTTTTTGGTATCGGTAGAAACTATCTTTACCCATTTTCTCTACGATATCCATCATCGCCACATTACAAGAATTAGCCAAGGTTTGTTCTACCGTCTGCTCTCCATGTCCTGTTCGTTTCCAACATCGGATTCTCCGGTCTGCCACTATTTTATGTCCTGAACAATAAAACTTTTGATCTGGAGTAATAATATTGTCTTCTAAGGCTGCTGCCACCAAAATAGGCTTAAAGGTAGAACCTGGCTCATAGGTATGGCTAATATTATAATTTCTCCATACAGCATTTAAAATTTTTACTTTCTCATCCTGATCCATGGCATCCCATTTTCCCTTCAGCGAATGATCCATGATCTTACCTGGGATATTTGGGTCAAAAGTAGGATATGCTGCCATAGCCAATATTTCTCCTGTGTACGGTTGCATAACGATTACAGAAGCATTCTTCGGTTTATGCTTTTCCACTGCATTTTGAAGCGCAACCTCTGCAAAATGTTGTATGGTTTCATCGATGGTAGTGACCAAAGAAAATCCACTTTGAGGAGAAATCTGTTGACGCAGCACATGATTTCCCTGTTCTACTGTAACGAAGATTCGCCCTGGAACTCCTTTGAGCCACTCATTATATTGCCTCTCTACTCCCCACTGTCCCCCTGCATCTGCACTAACAAAGCCAAGAACATGGGATGCTAATGAATTATGAAGATAGTTCCGAAGTGAATCATCCTCTAACCATACCCCTTTAAGACTTAATTCTTCTATGGCTTCCTTCTTTTTTCTAGGAATTTTTTCACTAATCACTTTATAACTTGTATCATATGTAAGCTTGCCTTCTGAATT
>CALKRZ010000233.1 GCA_937989765.1 uncultured Clostridia bacterium
GGTTCATCTGAACCATCAGATGAAGTGGTATGAATATGTAGATCGATCATGAAATACAGCCCCTTATTTTTAGTTATACAATTTATTTTATAGTACTGCATAGATGATAGCAAATACAATAATGAAGAATTTTGTTTTATATGATAAAATATAAACAACAAGAGTTCCTAGATGCTTTCAATGGTGTGTATCGTTATAGAGTAGGGAAATCAGCTGTGTGGCTATGGCACAGAGGGTACAGATACACACAAGAATGCATCTATGAAAGAGTATGACAAATATTTTTGCAGAGATTTATAAAAATATAGAAAAGAGGAATAGAAATGGATTTTTTACACATAAATCAAAAGGTTTGGGATCAAAAAGTAGAGGATAACTACATATGGAGTCAAGCAGTGAGCAGTGAAGAAGTAGAAAAGGCAAGAAAGGGAGAATGGCAAATCCTACTAACGCCCCAAAAACCTGTTCCTATGGATTGGTTTCCAGAGACACTGATAGGTAAAAAAGTACTGTGTCTCGCATCAGGAGGTGGACAACAAGGTCCGCTCATGGCAGCCACGGGAGCAGATGTGACAGTATACGATTACTGTGAGTCACAGCTAGGTCAAGATCTATATGTAGCCGAGAGAGATGGACTAAAGATCAAGACTGTCCAAGGGGATATGCGGGATCTCGCTGTATTTGAAGAGGAAAGTTTTGATCTGATCATCCATCCTTGGTCCAATGGATATGTAGATAGCGTACTGTCTGTATGGAAAGAAGCGTATAGAGTGCTAAAAAAGGGCGGAGTACTCCTTTCAGGATTTTCAAATCCTGTGGAATATCTATTTGATCTGCGATCCATGATGGAAGGAAAGCTAGTCGTAAGACACAAGCTTCCATACTCAGACCTAACGAGCATTTCAAAAGAAGAGCTGCAAGAACTTGTACTGGATGAAGGAGAAGGGATTTGTTTTGGACATACGCTAGAAGACCAGATCCAAGGACAGATCGCAGCAGGCTTTGTCATTGCCGGATTTTATGAGGATATGGGAGGTACGGCACTGGATGAATATATGAATGGATCTATTGCTACCAAAGCGATAAAACTATAGAAGTTTGAGATAGGGTCAGGAGCATGGGGATGAATGAGAAAAAAAGAGCATTGCTACTTTGCATTATATCCATAATCGGTGGGATGGCATGGTTTATCGCAGACATTACAGAATATGGTTTGAGCATGAGAATCTTAGGTGGACCAGTACTTGTATTGGGAGTGCTAGTAATACCGAGTTTGGTGCAGTATGTGAGGTATGGGAAGAAATAGATCTTGGTATATGATACATATTGAGGTATACAAGCAATTTTACCTGTAATCAACATCTATCTACAGCCGAAAAAATATAGTATAATAGATAATAAACTTTATCAAAAGAAATTAAATATAGAAATGGCTTTGTTATCCATATCATGCACTTTTCATAAATTTTTACAGAAAAGAGGTCATTTATGTTTAAACTGTCCAATACAAGCAAAAATCGAAAAGATCTACTTATAATGGAAAAAGATCAAAGGATTAAAGAATTACTAGATCAGATGACACAAATTCTAGTAGAAATTAATCAGATCGTAAATTCCACGAATGAGTCTACAAAAGAAATGGATAAGACTTCTACAAGCCAATCTACAGCTATGACAGAGCTTGTAGCAACCATAAAGGAATTTACGAAAGGCACGGAGGAAATCACAACCAATATCATGAAGCTCTCAGAAACTATATCTAACACATCACAAAAAGGTGAAATGGTGAGAAATAAAACAAGTCACATGGTAAATATATCCCAACAAGGAAAAAAATCTATGGGAAATACGGATGATAATGTAGGCATTGTCATGAGTTCTATCGCCCAACTATCAGATACCATGATCGAAGTGGGTCATTCTACTTCTGAAATCAAAAATATCATACAGGTGATAGAAAGTATTGCAAGTCAAACGAATTTACTTGCGCTTAATGCATCTATCGAAGCAGCCAGAGCAGGAGAACATGGAAGAGGTTTTGCAGTAGTAGCACAAGAAATAAGAAAGTTAGCTGAAGATGTGACAGGGGCAACCCAGAGCATAGAGAAATTAATATTTGAGGTAGAGGCCACAACCAATAAGGCTATTGAGGGTACCGTATCCAGTAAGCAAAGTATGCACCATGTTCAAGTCTCGGTGAAGGAAACGGATAAAATATTTGAAGAGATGATCACTTCAATCAATGAAGTGCAACAGCAATTTAATATAATAGCAAATGAAATACAGTCAGTCAGTGAATTTACCCATGATATTGCTAGCATTACGCAAGAGCAGCTGGCAGGCACCGAAGAAATATTGGCATCTTCTGAAAATGTGGATGAAATGGTATTAAAGACCTTAGAACATAGTAAGGCAGTTTCTGATAATGCAGAGCACTTATTTAAACAATCTAACACGGCAGCAAAACATATCGTGGCTCAGATGAGAGATATGGCTGGTTCCAGTGGAGAATACGGCTATGTTTTCTATAAACATAACACAGAAGGGGTTTTTGAATACGTAACGAAATCTATTGAATCTGTACTGGGATATACGCCGCAGGAATTCATGACGAATTTTGAAAAATTTCTTACCGATCATCCCATCAATAAACAAGGGGCAGAGCATACGGAACTTTCTATAAAGGGAATCCAACAATCTAAATACAAATTAGAGCTGCTTAAGAAAGATCAAACAAAGTGTATGGTGGAAATAACAGAATTCCCTATATTTGATCATAATGGAAAAGTGATAGCCATAGAAGGACTCGTACAAATGATGAATAAAGCAGTATCTTGAGTGATTAAAAGAAATGATATGAGCAGAGATGAGGGCAGGAGGGTTTTAAAAGAGACTGTAAAGAGGCTTGTGTAAATTATACAATGACATCGTGTAAGATTGGATTTAAACCAATAGTTAAAAAATATCTATGAATCTTCTTCATAATGTTGTAAACTGGTAATATATAGGCTACTCATACTATCAATAGATTATTTTTTTATAGGGGCGATGGTCATGGATCAAGAGATTAATATAACTGCCAAAATGACATTGAATGATTATAAAAGATTTCAAAGAAACCTTATGTCTTATACAATAAGAGGAAAATCTAGTTTTTCATCCATTAGCTTCATCTATATGAGCACTATATATCTTGGAGTAATATTTTACTCTCTGTATTCAATATACCATAATGTAGAAGTGGGCAACCCATTATCTATTAGAAGCCTTTTAGTTCCTTTAATTATAATTTTACTACCAATTATTATATTTGTTTTACTACCAAACTACTCTGCTAAAAAGTATTATGAAAGCAAAAAGAGTTTACAATCACCAATACAATTTACGTTTAATACAGACGGAGTTAAATGTAAAACTATAGCTGAAGAAGGATTTACTAGCTGGAATAGTATATATAAAGCTATAGAATATAAAGGTACTTTTTTACTATATATTTCAACCGTTGAGGCTTATTTTATTCACAAAAGCTATTTTGATAATGTAGATGATTACAATAAACTAAAAGAGCTTGTTTTAAAAAACATTACTTTTGAAGCTAAAAAAAGATCTAAACTATGATAAGCTACAAAAAGCGAATATAAAATGACCTTTCTCTAATGGTATACATCATATTGAGCAGATAGGCTTCATGTAAATCAATATATTACATAACCCTCTAAAACAGATGTGGCATCTATTTTAGAGGGTTATTGTTTAATGCTGTATCGTTTTTTGTAATTCTTCTATTAATTCATCAAACAATCTTTCAATCGCATAAGTCATATCCTTAGCCTCCCCCAATCGTTGAATGATCTCTTGCACCTCTCGTTCTGAAAATCTACCAGGTATTCTTCAAATCGCTCCGACGATAGGGCATCGTTCTATCCACACTTGATTGAAGCTCCACTAATATCAAGGATTTCAAAAGTTTTTAGTCGAAAGATGGATTAGTGTTGAAGCTTAAGAATCTCTTCATTGCATAGCCCAGTCACTTTAGAAATAGTATTCAAGTCAATGCCCAAAGAGAGTAATCTTTTGGTCATTTCAAGCGTTGCGGTTTGCAGTCCTTCTAACTTCCCTTTTTCAATCCACTTCTCATCCAAATGAAACATAGTTACTACTTCATTTAATAATTCTTCGTTGATGGGAGTTGTTTGTTTACTCATCTTGATCACCTCCATGAAAAAGTTAGGATTTGCCCGAGCCACTACATCGAGTATTACAGAATACAGTACATTCTTTGCATCATTAGAAAAATCGAGAAGCATCTGTTGCAGTACATTTGCTTCGGAGTTCATCTGTAAGAACCGACAGATATAGATTCTCGTCAGAGGAGAGCTCTTTCTGTACGATAATTTGCGTGGAGATCTGTTCACCTACCACATAGTAGATGCCAGGATATTGCTTGCAGATCTTGTTGTTGCGGTCTTCTTGGATATGCTTCATAAGTTTCTTTGGATATCTCTTGCTGAGTAATGTCATCGTAAGATCGTGGAGCTTTACTTCATCTACAGTACCTGTGATGACTTTATAGAGATAGACATATGCTTTGACTTTATAATAATCATCAATGGATAGATAGTCTTTAGGAGATTTGTACTCAATAATGTTATGACTGGCAAAAATAGCACCTATATTCTTTTGGATCGGTATGGGTGATGTTTTCTTAATGATGAGCACATCAATCTTTAGTGGCTCATCGGTTAGAGGATACTCCGTTTGGAATTCTAGGATATCCTTATACTGTGCTAGCTCTAATTGTAAGGCGGATGCAAAAGCAGGATGCCATGCAATAGAGGGTGTTTTCTTTGGGGAGTCCATGTGGTGGCACCTTCTTTCACGATACACAGTGACATAAAAGTATAGGTATAGTATACCACGAAATCACTTTGTAGTCGAATAGGAATGATGATAGCTCGTGTGATTTCTCTCCTAAAGAGGGATAATCAGATCATGATAAATCAGTATGAA
>CALKRZ010000234.1 GCA_937989765.1 uncultured Clostridia bacterium
CTAAATATTCTATTTATTTTATCAGAATCAGGCAAGTTTTTCTAGCGGAGAATTCTTGCTTTACAAAAAAACAACCACCTTGAGGTGGCTGTTTTACTGTGGAAACATATGAGGGAATATGTTACTCTTGGTTTTGCATAATAGCAGTAGCCACAGGTCGTTCCACTTTCGTTCTCCAGTATGATTCCTTATGACGGATATATACATATGTCAAAGCCATAGCCAAAAATCCCATCCCAAAAGCAATAGGCTCCTGATATACTTCAAGTCCTATATTCCCTGCCACTCCATAGCCTACTGCAATACCTATAAGGAAGGCTATAAGCGGAAGTCCATACATAATACCTGCTGCCTTAAAAAAATCTTGATGATGAAGATCTACATTTACCCAATCCTCGATCTGCGCATTACATAGGTTTACAGCTTCTATATCCATTTCTGTACTTTGTAGACCATGGGCACAGCCTCCACATTTACCACAGGCTTCACTTCGCTTTATCCTCACCATGACTGTATCCTCATTTATTTTGATCACTTGCCCTATTTGACTCATCGTATCACCTAACCAAATCTTTTATGACTTCACCTGCAATGATGAGCCCTGCCACAGAGGGTACAAAAGCGATGCTACCAGGGATCTGTCTTTTTTCTAGGCAAGTCCGATCTTTCTTGGTACAAATGCAGTTTCCCTTGCAGGTATTTACTTCTTCTTCTCTAGGTTTTATAGGAATTTCTTTAGAGTATACCACTTTAAGCTGAGAAACCTCCCGTTTACGAAGCTCTTTTCTCATGACTTTGGCCAAGGGACACACAGAAGTATTGTAAATATCATCTACCTCAAATGCAGTAGGATCTAGCTTATTCCCTGCCCCCAAACAACTAATGATGGGGATATTTTTTGCCTGTGCTCGTAGAATAAGCTCTATTTTACCTGTTACCGTGTCAATCGCATCTATAATATAATCACCATCTTCATGAATCAATTCATCTGAAGTCTCTGGAAGAAAAAACTTTTGATAGGTGACTACTTCCGCTTTGGGATTGATCTCAAGAATACGATCCCTCATCACTTCTACCTTGGGTTTTCCTACCGTTTTGCGGGTCGCAATAAGCTGCCTATTGATATTGGTCAAACAGACTGCATCATCATCTACCAATACAAATCTACCTATACCAGATCGTGCCAAGCCTTCTGCTGTATAGCTCCCTACTCCGCCGATTCCAAATATGGTTACTTTACTATTATATAGCTTACTCATAGCTTCTGAACCCAATAAAAGTTCTGTTCTCGAAAAAGCGTGCAGCATGAAAATTCTCCTTTATGTCAATCACTATATTTTATAGGATCTGTGAAAAATATCTAGTGGTAAGACAAATATATAAATCTGGAAACAACTGCAACAAAGGAGCACGTCCAAGATTTCAAATAAACTTACCCCTTGCACAAGTGCGATTTTGCAGTTGTTGTAAGATTTATATATTTGTCTTACCACATATTTTTTTATTTAAAAAAACCTCCACCGAGCCGTCAGATGGAATGATTAAAACCTGCATTAGCAGGTGGTTGTCGTCCTTTGCAGATTATATTTCCATTCGTGATGGCTTATATGCCTTGCAAAGAGAACCGATTCCCAATTCGTTAGTGTTGGTTCTAAACGAATTCCATTCCGACGCACTCAGTAGAGTTCTTATATAAAGTATACTATTTCCGATTATTATTGTCAAGTATAAATATGTTGCATTTATTGGTTTTTTGTTCCTTTTACGATCACCCCAATACCGATCAAGATGAGTATAATGGGTAAGAGTTTTGGGATCATACTAAATATAAAACCGATAGAGGAAGCTGCCACGATAAAAAATCCGAATGCAATCAGAATACCTCCCGGGATCAAAGGCCACCGTCCAATCTGACGATTGCCAAGTACATACATGGTGATGAAGGCCATCCCTAAGAATATAAAAAATGCAGAACCTTTAAATACCTCTGGAAATGGTAATGCCGCAAATACAATAAATGCTCCAAACCACAGTAAAATGGAACCTGGTATCAAAAATCCAATCACTCGTTTTGTAAAAAACAAGCTCATAAATACAAAGCCTGGTATCACGAACACCATTGCGCCTGTTAATGCACCACCGATTGCTGGAAGAGAAGGCATAATGCTCAAAACGCCTATTAATGTACAAATACTGCCTAAAATCAGTGCCCACTGTTTTCCTTTGGTATGGTACAAAAATAACATAGCCCCTCCAATGATGAGAAAGGTCATATTCCATGAACTACTAATAGCAGGAATTTCAAAAAACAGATTAATGAAGGCATAGATACCAGCCATGACGAGTATTACACCTAATAGTGCTTGGTTTGATTTTTTACTCATAAAAATCCTCCTACTTTTTTCTACCTTAATAATCTTTCAAACTTATACTGATATATACTATAATGACAGAAAAAAGTCTGAGACATAGATTTGTTTTTTTGGATCTCAGAAAAAGTATGTAGTGGTAAGGCAAATATATAAATCTGGAAACAACTGCAACAAAGGAGCGCGTCCCAGATTTCAACTACACTTACCCTTTGCACAAGCGCGATTTTGCAGTTGTTGGAAGATTTATAGATTTGCCTTACCACATATTTTTTTTGAGATCCGTTTATTCTATGATATCTATTTTAATACAAAGCTCGTTTAGTTGTTTATCTTCTACGGTTCCTGGTGCCTCTGTCATTGGATCTGAGGCGTCTTTGATTTTAGGAAATGCCATCACATCACGAATACTTGAAGACCCTGTCATGAGCATGACAATACGGTCAAGACCAAAAGCTAATCCTCCATGAGGTGGTGTTCCATATTTAAATGCATTGAGTAGAAATCCGAATCGTTCATAGGCTTCTTCTGTTGTAAAACCTAATGCAGCAAACATCTTTTCTTGAATATCTCGACGGTGGATTCGAATACTTCCGCCCCCTAGTTCCATTCCATTGAGTACCATATCATATGCTTTTGCCCGAACAGCGCCTGGATTCGTATCCATCTGCTCAATATCTTCATCCATGGGCGATGTAAAAGGATGATGTTTGGCTGAATATCGTCGTCCCTCTTCATCCCACTCTAGGAGTGGAAACTCAGTGACCCATAAGAAACTATAGTCATCTTTGCGAGTAAGTTCTAATTTTCTTGACAGTTCCAATCGAAGATTGCCTAGCGCATCATACACAATCTCATGCCGATCTGCACAGAATAATAATAAATCTCCAGGTTGTCCTTCCATGGCTTTTACGATCATATCCATTTGTTCATCCGTAAAGAATTTTGAGATTTGAGATTTATACGTACCATCTTCATTAATACTAATCCATGCCAATCCCTTTGCACGATATGTTTTTACGAATTCTACAAGAGCATCAATCTGTCTTCTTGGCATATCTCCACAGCCCTTAGCATTAATTCCCCTTACGCTGCCACCTTTTTTCACTGCATCACTAAATACTGTAAAGCCCCAATCTTTCACTAACTCAGATACATCGGTAAGCTCCATACCAAAGCGAATATCTGGCTTATCAGATCCATAACGATCCATGGCTTCTTGATACGTGATCCTTGGAAGAGGAAGAGCTACATCCACATCCAACGCTTCTTTGAACAATCTTTGGATCAATCGTTCATTGAGATCCAGTACATCATCCACCTCTACGAAGGATAGTTCCATATCGATCTGAGTAAATTCTGGTTGACGGTCTGCTCTTAAATCTTCATCACGAAAACATTTCGCGATCTGATAATATCGATCAAATCCTGATACCATCAGGAGCTGTTTAAAGATCTGTGGAGATTGAGGCAAGGCATAAAAATGTCCTGAATGTACTCGACTGGGCACTAAATAATCTCTAGCCCCCTCTGGTGTGCTTTTGGTGAGCATGGGGGTTTCTACTTCTATAAATCCTTCATCATTTAAAAACTGTCTAGTCACTTGTGCTACTTTATGACGCAGCATTATATTTCTTTGAAGATCGGGTCTTCTGAGATCTAAATAGCGATATTTCAAACGCAGTTCTTCTCGCACATTGCTTTCTTCTTCAATCATAAAGGGGGGTGTTTCTGATTCTGACAGAATGCGGAATTCATTGGCTCTGATTTCCACTGTACCTGTTGGCATATTGGCGTTTACTGTTTCTTGGGATCTGGCTTCTAGTATTCCACTTACAGCCAGTACAAACTCGGTTCTGATGGCTTCTGCTTTGGCAAATCCATCTTCTCCGATCGTACTCACATCAAATACGACTTGGACCAACCCAGCTCGATCTCTAAGATCTACAAAGATAACGCCTCCTAGATCTCTTCGTTTTTGTACCCATCCCATTACCGTTACCTTTTGACCAATTAATTCACTACTGATTTCACCACAGCGATGGCTGCGTTTTAAACCAATCATAGACTCTCCCATGATATATCCTCCTTATTTTGGGTCTCTGCAAAAGTATGTGGTTGGTAAGGCAAATATATAAACCTGGAAACAACTGCAACAAAGGAGCGCGTCCCATATTACAACTAAACTTACCCCTTGCACAAGCGCGATTTTGCAGTTGTTGTAAGATTTATATATTTGCCTTGCCACCTACTTTTGCAGAGATCCCTTATTTTTTGATTATTTGAGTGATCGTAGATACAAATTCTGATAGTTTTATTTCTTGTTGTTCTCTTGTTTTCATATTTTTGAGATTGACCTGATCCTTGTCTATCTCATCCTCTCCCAAAACCACTGAATATAAGGCTCCTATCTTATCTGCATACTTCATTTGCGCTTTTACACTCTTTTTCAGATGATCTGCTTCGGCAGAAATACCTGCCTTTCGCAATCGGTATACAAGCCCATGGGCTTTTTCTAATGCCTGTTCTCCAATAGCACCTATAAATATGTCCCGACTGGGTTCTATATTTTGTTTGCCCTGTTGGGCTTCAATGGTTAACATTAATCTTTCTAAGCCGAGTCCAAATCCAACAGCAGGGGTAGGATCTCCCCCACATTCTGCGATCAGATTATTATACCTACCTCCACCACAGATTGTGCCTTGAGAGCCGATGTCCTTGGATATAAATTCAAATACGGTTTTGGTGTAATAATCTAGTCCTCTCACAATACTAGGATCGACTACAAACGAAATACCCATTTCAGTAAGGATCCGCTGAAGCTTTTCAAAATGTTCCCTGCAATCTATGTCCAGTATATCCAGTACAGAAGGAGCATTTTCTATGAGATGCTTACAGTCTGGCACTTTACAATCAAGCACACGAAGAGGATTTTTTTCATACCTCTCTTGACAGGTAGCACATAACTTTGGCAGATTTTCTCCTATGTATGCTTTTAATGTTTCATTATACTTCTTGCGGCATTCTGGGCCTCCTAAACTGTTGACCCGAAGCTCTACATCGGTAATTCCCACTCGACTTAATAACTCAGCCGCCATAGAAATAACTTCTGCATCGGCAGTGGGTTCATCAGAACCAAATACTTCCATGCCAAATTGATGGAATTGACGAAATCGTCCTGCTTGAGGTCGCTCATATCGAAAGGCAGGGGTGATATAATATAGCTTAATCGGTTGTGCTTGTGCAAAGAGTTTTTGCTCAATATACGCACGAACCACCCCTGCTGTTCCTTCCGGCTTTAAAGTAAGACTTCTCTCCCCTTTATCCACAAAAGTATACATTTCTTTTTGAACGATATCTGTAGTTTCTCCTACTCCTCTTTGGAATAGTTCAGTATGCTCAAATATGGGCGTTCGTATTTCCTCTACGCCGTAGTCATCACAGAGCTCTCTGATCACCTGCTCTATCTTTCTCCAAAAAATCATCTCTGATCCATATAAATCCTTTGTACCTCTCGGTGCTTTCATTTGTTCTTTCATACTTTATATGCCTCCAAGCTACTTTGAACTAAATAATTAAAAAATTTAAACAAATAAAAAACGCCCCTTGGTCCATGACAAATAAATTGTCAGGGACGAGACGTGTTCCCGCGGTGCCACCCTGTTTGAATATACATTCCACTTTTGAGTCCGTAACGTAGACCATTCGTCGCTTCTTACTTAATTCAGCAGCGCACTCCAAGGTGTCTTTCAGATATATATCCCCTAAGAAGCTTTCAGTCCTTGACTTCTCTCCCTTTCAAAGGCTTCTATATCCTACTTTCCTCATCATCGTTTTCTGATAATACTTTAAAATTAATATTGAATTATATTTTATTGTATTCATTTCATGTTTGTTTGTCAATATATTTTTATAGATCTCTAAGTCCATCTCTTTTTCTTTCGATCATTTCATCGATCCGTTTGATATATTCTTCCACACTCTTCACATTAAATATGCGTTCAATACGATTTTTAGTAAGATCTACCGTCTTTGTGATCGCTCCTGCGCCTAATGCCAAGATGGTCTGCTTCTCTTCCATGATCTGCACATTATAGATACATTCTTTTCCTGGCAAACAGTACCCTACATTTTCAAAATTACCCACCATATTTTTTTGTCTATATAAGTAATAAGGGTGCATGCCCATTTTTATAATTTCCTCATAGGCTATATCGAGCATTTTCTGCATATCGTAACTTTCTGTAAACTTATATTCTTCCATGTTTTCTTTGAGTCTAGAAGCTCTCTTCACGGCTAAAGTATGGACTGTCATGCTTTGTGGCTGTAGTTTGCTCAGCGCTGTCATCGTATGCCTGATATGCTCGGGTGTTTCTCCTGGAAGCCCTAGGATCACATCCATGTTAATATTGGTATGTCCCACTTCTTTAGCCATATGCATCGTCTGTATAATGTCTTCTGCTGTATGTTTTCTTCCAATCCGTTTGAGTGTCTCTTCATTCATCGTCTGAGGATTAATGGAAATACGCGTTACCCCATATTGTTTTAAGATTTGAAGTTTCTTCTCGGTGATGGTATCGGGCCGTCCAGCTTCTACAGTGAACTCTTCGATCGTGTTTATATCAAAGTGTTGACTGACTGTATCAAGGAGGTTTTTTAACTGTACTTCATTCAATGAAGTGGGTGTTCCTCCCCCGATATACAGACTTTGTACTGTAAGATCTCGTGCAAAGTTTCCTATAAATGCAATCTCTTTAAAAAGCGCCTCCATATAGGCATCTACTTGCTGATGCCCTGTATCAAGTGCATAGGAAGTAAAGGAACAGTACAGGCAACGGGTAGGACAAAAAGGAATGCCGATATAGATACTCACCATCCCTTGGGTATTATGGATGAGTATATCCTTTTCGATCTCAGCTACTTGAACCATTAACTTGATCTTTTCTGGTGTAACACAATAGTCGACTTCAAAAATT
>CALKRZ010000235.1 GCA_937989765.1 uncultured Clostridia bacterium
GCTCCTATTTTTTGGAGTAGTAAGCATTCGAATAGGATCTCTGTATAAAGTTCAAACAGAGCTTAGAAAACAATCCGCACAGTTACTGCAACAGATCGAGAAAGAAAAAGAACTCCATGCAGTTCTCTTGAGAGAGAAAGAATACTATGCATCGGATCTGTACGTAGAAAAAATTGCAAGAGAGCAACTCAGTCTTGTAAAACCCAACGAAATCATCTTTCAAAAACGATCACAATAACACAAATGAGAACATATTGCCAATGAAAGGCAGTATGTTTTTTTTTGCAAAATTTATTTGTAAAAACCCCTATATTCCTGTCTAAATATTTTTATAAACTAATTCATGAATTGACAAATATTTCAAAAATGATTCTTTATAATAAGAATACAGATGTCAGGAGGGGTTTACATGGCAAGAGTAGATATGAATCCACATAAAAAGTTCAGCTTATTCCATAAGCAGGAGAAATATAGGGGTATGGGCCAAATATGGCAGCAATTTACGCTTCAAGGTATTCTTATTCATTTGATCGGATTTTTATTAGGACGAGTTGTAGTATTAGGTAGACTGAGTCCTTTAGGGATTGCATATTATGCGGGAGTCGATTACAAAAAGATAAATCCCTACTCTATATGTATAACTATATGCTTAGGAATGGTGACAGCAGGAACCTATACAGATACGTTTAAATATATAGGGGTCATGGGGATTATGCTTCTGAGCAAGGCCTATGATCATCATAAACAAAAAGAGAGTAAAGTGATGTACCGAGCTTTTGTTGGAGCAGGGGCTGTTCTATGCATGGGACTTTTGATAGCAGCCATAAATGGAATGTCAATGTATTACGGGATTATTTCTGTATTAGAAAGTATACTCGTATTTACTTTGGTATGTATTTATGATAAATGTATGCCTATCTTTTGGGGTAATTTGAGAAGAAAGATTTTGAGCAATGAGGAAATTATTAGCATTTCTATCCTATTTAGTGGCGTGATAGCAGGGGTAGCAGATATAGGTTTATATGGGATTCAGCTTCGAGATATTATGAGCTTTCTTATCATTATGATATTAAGTTTTAGAGGCGGTTCAGCAGTGGGAACTTCTGTAGGAGTCATTGTAGGATTGATAGTAACTATGTCTGGATATACGCAGGGCACGATGATAGGGGTTTTAGGAGTAGCGGGTATGTCAAGTGGTTTGCTTCGGGATCTTGGAAAGATGGGAAGCGTGATGGGGTTTTTTCTAGGGAGCACCATACTTACCTTTTATTTTGAAAGAGATTTGATGGGCGTATTTTTATTGATTCCTATGTCTATAGCTGCATTTATCTTCTTATTACTGCCCAAAAAGCTTTTTGATAGCATTAATACGATTGTATCCTGCGATCGCAGTTTACAGGAAGAAGAGTATATTAACCGAGTGAGAGACGTAACTGCTGAAAAGCTAAAAGGTTTTTCCAAATCTTTTTATAAACTAGCCAAAACCTTTAGCAATTTATCTGAAAAGAAAACGGGTCTTAGTCAAAAAGAAGTTGCCAAGCTTTTTGATGATGTGGCAGATAAAGTATGTAAAGATTGTGGACTACGTACCCACTGTTGGGAATTAGATTTTTATAATACATATCAGACGGTTTTTAGTATTCTAGGTGCAGCAGAAAAAAAAGGTAAAATCGATTACGATGATATACCAAGAGATTTTATCCATAAGTGTGCTAAGTTAGACAGGTTTATGGATACGACCAACCGAATGTACGATCTTTATAAGTTTAACCTAGTATGGCATAACCGAATTGTAGAAAGTAGAGAGCTAGTATCAGAACAGCTTATGGGTGTGGCATCTATTGTAGGTAATTTATCTAAAGATATTTATATCGAAATGAATTTTAAAGAGGATTTTGAAGAAGCCATAAAAGTTGAGCTAGATAAAAATCGGATCGGGGTGAACAATGTGATCGTACTGGAAAATAAATATGGAAAGTATGAAGTAACCCTTACACATCGACCTTGTTATGGAAGAAGGATTTGTATTAGAGATATTTTGCCAGTGGTCAGTAAAGTACTAGGCAAAAAGATGAAGCAAACGCATAATAATTGTAGTATTTCCAAGGAGCAAAACGAGTGCACATTGAGGCTTATAGAAGAACAAAGATATAGAATGACTACAGGGGTGGCTAAAATGGCTAAACAGAACCACGCTGTATCTGGGGATAGTTATTCGTGCATTGAATTAAAAGATGGGCAGTGTATGATGGCGTTATCAGATGGTATGGGCTCAGGAAATAAAGCAAGTACAGAAAGTGCTGCAGCGATAGAGTTATTAGAGCAGTTTATGGAATCAGGCTTCGAAAAGGATACAGCAGTAAAAATGATCAACTCTGTGTTAGTCTTAAAATCCAATGAAGAATCATTTTCTACTTTAGATATTTGTGTAGTAGATTTATATAGTGGTTTGGCAGAGTTTGTAAAAATAGGTGCTGCGGCTACGTTTATAAAGCGGGGTGATGAAGTAGAAGTGATCCGTTCGACTTCTCTTCCAGTAGGAATGCTCAATAGAGTGGATATGGAAGTAACCAAACGAAAGCTAAAAGATGGTGACATGATCATCATGGTGACAGATGGGATCTTAGATTCTAAAGAAAAGCTAATCCATAAAGAAAAATGGGTGGAAAAAGCTTTATGGGAAATACGGAGTAATAATCCACAAGATATTGCAGATTATCTACTACAGGAAGCCAAAAGCAATGCAGCGAGCTCAGGGAATGATGATATGACAGTATTAGCTGCCAGAGTATGGGAGAAATATTAAGGCATACATGCATATAAATGCATATAATAGGGAAATCTCATAACAACATTTTCATATGGAGGTTTCCGAATGTTCAGTTCAGAAGATAAAAAAACCATTGTAGTAGAAGGTATAGGATCAGAATGGTATGATAAAGCTATATTTGTACTAAAAAAAGATGTGATGCCTTCTCAGATACCCAAAAATCTTATGCTAGAAGCAGAAAAAATTGTTGAGAACCATATGAAAAAGAGGACTACAGGAGCGTATAAGTCTTTCACAAAAAAAGATGATATGCCTCAAGTCCAAGCAACACACCCAAAACAAAAGCTTTCTTTAAATGGGTATAAATATAATCAAG
>CALKRZ010000236.1 GCA_937989765.1 uncultured Clostridia bacterium
CTACAGTCATTAATACAAATAGAGCAAGAACAAGTTGGACGATCGATCCGCCTAGAAAGAGATAGGCAGAAGATCGTCCAAGATATTGCCATCGTCATTAACGAAAAACAAGAAGACTTGACGATCAGTCGACTGATAGAGGTTTTGCATACGGCACCTGATGATGCCGAAAAACTGAAGCAATATCAAAGTCAAATGATAGATACCGTATTAGAACTCAAAGAGGTTAATGAACAAAATAAAAAGCTTCTTGAACAGTCCCTAGAATTTATCGATTTTACCATGAATGCCATACAAAGCAGGCGTACCATACCGAATAATTCCTATCATTCCGGTGGTGTAGCCAGTGAACAGGGCGGCAGAAGCTTTTTTGATCGCAAACAGTAAAATATATATAGAATCTCTGAAAAAGCATGTGGCAAGTCAAATACTTGTTCAGAGATCCTATATCTAAAGGGGGAAAATCTATGTCGATGGCGAGTCTCTCTAGAGCTGCCAGTGGCTTAGCCGTCAGTCAACGAGGGTTAGAGGTCACAGGGCATAACTTGTCCAATGTCAATACACCAGGATATGTAAGACAGCAGGCGCTTCAACATGAAAGCCGATATATGACCTTGGGCAGAAATGGAAACAATACACTGTCTGTAGGTATGGGCGCTGATGTCACCGAGATTCGTCAGATTAGAGACATTTTCTTAGATAAAGCGTATCGGGCAGAGGCAAGCAAGCAGAGCTTCTATAGTGCCAGACAAAGTGCAGTCCATGAAGTAGAAAACATTTTCGGAGAGATCAATGGAGAAGGCTTTAGTGATGTGATTAAAGATTTCTGGCTATCCATAAACGAGCTTGCAGAACATCCAGATGGACTGGAAGCACGTGGAATGTTTGTGCAAAGTGCAGTTACTTTTACCAATAAGGCTAATCATATCGCAGAGCAGTTGCAAAGCTATCAAAAGAACCTCAATCTCAAGATCAAAAATCATGTAACAGAAATCAATACATTGGCTTCTGATATTGCAAAGATGAATAAAGCGGTTGCAATTGCAGAAGTAAGTGGGGACAATGCCAATGATTATCGGGATCAACGCAATATAGCCCTAGATCGGTTAAGTCAATTGATCCAGATTCGATATAAAGAAGATGCCTCAGGTCAGGTCAATGTACAAGCTGAGGGATACACATTGGTTTCAGGGCAAGTAGTGAGTAAAATGGAAGTAAAACCGCTTGCCCAAGCAGGAGATCCTTATAATCCTTTCCTAATACCCGTATGGGCGGGAACAGATCAGGCAGTATTTAGTGATAGACCGATTGACCCCAGAGCCAATAATGATAACGGAGAACTAAAGAGTATATTATTGATCCGAGGCAATCGACCTGCCAACCATACTACTGACGCAAAAGATGTAGAGCCTTATTTGATTCCTAAGATTCAGAGAGAATTTGATATACTGGTGAACAGTATCGTGACTATGATCAATGAACAGCTAGCACCAGAAAGTCGTACTGGTGGTCCTATCGGATTAGATGGAAGCCAATATGAAGAACTGTTTTCTAGAAAAAATGTGACCAGATATGATGCAAATGGAGGATTTAATGAAGAAGATGGTACTCCAGCATCTGATCCTCAAAAGCTCGCTACATTATATTCAGCAGGAAATTTGATGATCAATCCTACTGTACTCCGAGATTATAATAAGATTACTCTATCTGCTTCGGGAGACAAGAATGATATCACGGTCATCCAAAAAATGCTTACAAATTGGCAAGATCAAACTACTACCTATGATGCAGGTGTAAGTCCAGAGCAAAATTATCAAGATTATTTTTCAGAATTTACAGCGCGTATTGGTATGGTAGGCAGTACAGCCAGCCGATTTGCAGAGGATCAAAAAATACTAGTGAGTCAGATCGATCATGAACGGAATCGCCTATCAGGTGTATCTTTAGATGAAGAAATGACGGGGATGATGAAATATCAGCATGCCTACAATGCTTCTGCGAGAGTGGTATCCGCTATTGATACGATGATAGATACCATCGTCAATAGAATGGGACTGGTAGGAAGATAAGATCCATAAGAGAGGAGGGAGCGTATGCGTTCTGCATTTTTGGGGCTTAATATTGCATCTCAAGGACTATTTACAGCAAAGGCTGCATTAAATATTACCAATCACAATATTAGTAACGCCACAACAGAAGGCTATAGTCGTCAAGTAGGGGTTCAGAAAGCAACGAGACCCTTGGCAGCTAATAATGGAAAGGGCATGATCGGAACAGGTTCTGATATCATTGGAATCAATCAAGTCAGAGACTATTATCTCGATGTAAAATATTGGAATGAAAATGCCACATTGGGACAACACAGCGTAAAGAGCACTCAGATGGGACAGATGGAAGCTTTGTTCAGTGAACCTTCTGAGCATGGTTTTAATAAAGCGATGAATGATTTTTTTGAGAGTATGGATACGCTTTCTAATGATGCGGGAGATGATGCATCCAGAGCCAGTGTACGACAGGTAGCCATCAGCTTTACCCAGTATTTTAATTCTACCGCAGAAAGCCTCAAGAAGATTCAAAGAGATACAAATTTCTCCGTAAAAGTAAAAGTAGATGAGATCAATTCAATCGGCAGTCAATTGCAGAGTCTAAACCGCCAGATCTTCAAATCAGAACTAGATGGCAGTACAGCCAATGATCTTCGCGATGAACGAGCCAGAATGGTCGATAAACTTTCTAAGATCATTAATGTAGAAGTCAATGAAAATCCAGAAAACAAACATTATACTGTGAAGATCAATGGACAAGTGTTAGTAAGCCATTATGACGCTAATAAATTAGTTACCAAACCACGAAATCCTAAAGCCAATGCAGAAGATGTGGAAGGCTTGTATGATATACAGTGGGAAAATGGTTTGCACTTTGATACGAATAGTCCTAAGCTGAGTGGAGAATTAAAAGGATATATCGACTTGAGAGACGGGAATAATATGGGTGCATCAGGAAGCACCCATCAAGTGAACTATAAAGGCATTCCATACTATGTTCACCGCTTGGATCAATTTGTTCGTACCTTTGCCAAAGCAATGAATGAAGGCAAAGATATTCAAGATAAGCCTTTAACGACAATAGGACACACTGGAGGATACAGTGCCAATGGGACTACAGGAAATTACTTCTTTGCATGGAAAGATCAAGCGGGTGTAGCAAAAGGGAAAGATGAAGTGCTAGATTATACTAAAATCACTGCATCTAACTTTTCATTGTCCAAAGAGATCTTAGATGATCCTAGAAATATAGCAGCGTCTAGCAATAGTAATCCAGCCCAAAGTGATAATCAGATTCTCCGTCAAATCATCAGCTTAAAGCATAATCCAAAGATGTTTAGAGAAGGAGAGCCAGGCAACTATATTCAGGCGATCATAGGAGAACTAGGGATTGATTCCAAACAGGCCAAAGTATTTGAGAAACACCAGACCAATATCACCAAAGTAGTAGAAAATCAGAGAATGTCTGTATCAGGCGTCAACCTAGACGAAGAAATGGCGAATATGGTCAAATTTCAACAAGCCTATGGAGCAGCGGCAAAGATCATGACAGTGATCGATCAAATATATGATACCACGATTAATCGTATGGGATCATTTTAAGGGGGGGAACTAAATGCGAGTCACCAATAATATGCTGATCAATAATATGATGCTGAATATGAATCGGAGTATGCAGAAGATGGATAAGCTGCAACAGCAGTTTGCTACCGGCAAAAAGATTCAAGTTCCTTCTGATGATCCCATCGTAGCAGGTCGAGCGCTCAAACTCCGTACCAATGTATTTGAATCCAAGCAGTATCAAAGTAATATTCGTAATGCCCAATCTTGGATGGATGTTACAGAACAAGCACTTTTTAATATGGAAGGTGTGCTCACAAGAATCAGCGAACTGAGCGTGCAGGGCGCAACCGGTACCATCACAGCAGAAGATCGCCAAAAAGTTGGTTCTGAGCTAAAGCAGCTCAGAGAGCAGCTCCTGCAAGAAGGCAATGTGAACTATGCAGGTCGATATGTATTTTCTGGTTTTAAGACAGATCAAAAGTTGATTTTTGATAGTCATGTCACCGAGAAGTATAATATCCGACAGGAGTTTGGTGCAGGCGATATAGAAAAAATCAAAATTACAGATCAAGATGTATATCGGATTCGGTTACCTTATAAAGAGATTGATGATCCTATTGCAAACTTTACGATTAATGGGAGTGCTTTTCCTGTTACGACCAAACAGTCTGTGAATGCGGATGCATATAGCCCACCGGTAGGTGGGGCATACTTTATACAGGATACAGGAGAACTGATATTTCATGCAGATGATGCAAAAGGTATAATAAATAATAAACAAATAGTTTCCATGGAATATACCAAACAGGGATTTAAAGCAGGAGAGTTAAATCCAGAGCATTATTTCACTAATTTTCCTTATAAAGAAGATAAAGCACAAGTAGTACCTGCTTCAGGAGAATTGCATATAGAGCGTATTCCTATAAAAAAAGATAGTGTCACATTTAATCCAGGTGGAGGCGCTACGTATTTTGCAGATGATGCAGCATTAAGCGCAGCAGGTGCTGTAGGTGCTACTGATATATTTATCAGCATGAGTACAGGAAAAGTAGTCATGGGCAGCAGTTTTACAGGTCAAACTATTACTTCTATCAAATATCAAACAGAGCAAGATCCTAGATATGATCTAAAAACAGAATTGAATAAACCTTTAGCAGCAGGTGGAATAGCCTATATGGATATGAAACCAGTTAAAGAAGGAACTGTAAATATAACGATGACTACTGGCTCTTCTCCGCTCCCTGCTAATATAAAGTATGTAGATCACGATAATCAGATTCCTGCCACTATTCCTGCCACTTATGAGGTATATGTGAGTAAGAGTACAGGAAAAATAGTATTTGGAAGTGATTTTAGTGGTGATATAAAGTCTATCACCTATCAAGCAGTCAATGATAAAAAGAACAGCATTACCTATGAAGTAGGAGCCAATAATAGAATGAATATCAACTCTATAGGGAATAAAGTGCTTACTGTAGATCTAATGAGAGACCTAGATGAGATTATCAATAAAGTAGAAAATGGGGGAACTCCTATGGAATACGAGTCAACTCCCAAAATGCAGCTCACAGCCCAAGGTGGCAATATATATAAAGCGAAATTAACCCATATACCCATCAAATCAGAACCCCAAGAGTATATATCTGCAAAATCCATCATGGTAAACGGCATAGATTACCCATTTACCCAAGTAAGATCTGATGATATAGGGGGAGATCCAACTGTAGGAAATGCAAAGCTTATCGTGGATACGGGGGAAATCCTCATCAATACGGGAGGCGGCGCAGCTCCGACTGTACACGTAGCCTATCGTACTCCAGCCACCAGTGCAGATGTAGGCAAACAAGTAAGCAACTTGATCGGCAAGATCGATGCACATAATAAAATGATTGTAAGAGAACATGCAGATCTAGGCAGCCGGGTCAATCGTATGGATTTGACTAAAAATAGATTAGAGGCGGATTATATTAACTTTACAGAACTAATGTCTATCAATGAAGATGTCGATATGGCAGAAGTCATGATTCAGCTCAGTAGTCAAGAGATGATCTACAAATCTTCTCTTATGGCAGGGGCTAGAATTATTCAGCCGACATTGCTTGACTTCCTTCGTTAAAAATAGGTAATGACACGCTGAATTCCAGATGTACTATGCATCTGGAATTCAGCGTTTTATCATATATCCCCATGAACATACAGATAAATTATTTTTAATATGAGATACTTTTTCTGAGATCCAAAAAAATAATTAGTTCACCGAGTTTTTATCACTATTAGGTATAAGGTTTATAAAAACTGGAGATGATATATTTGAAATCACTAGAAAGGAGAATGATATATGCAAGATGTAATTTTATTTGGTGCGTCCAACAGAGGAATTATTGCTCTTAATGCACTTAAACCCCAGTATAACATCAAATGCTTCTGCGATAATGATAAGAGCAAATGGGGAACTTATGTAAATGGAGTAGAAGTAGTATCTCCAGATCAGATTAAAAACATGAACAATCCAAAGGTTATCATTACAAGTCAGTATGCAGATCAAATCACAGACCAATTAGACACGATGGGTGTGAACCCAATCATGACAGTATAATGGGTAAATAATTAAAGGATATGCAGAATGCAACAGCATTTGATAACAGATAATGTTATCAAATGCTGTTTTTTTACGATAAACTATTTTATAAAGATGCCGAAATATATAGAGAAACAACTTAGAATCTTAAGCTATTCAAAATATGAAATGTTGTTTATCTTAAATAGATTTCATATCACATACTTAATAACTTAAATCATTCAAACCACACTGATGGATTTTATCAGGCAATAGAAAATCTCAGCCTATAGGTGGGGATTGTTTGTATCCACAATCATGTACAACACGGAGGGGTAAATCGTATGAAAATCAATACAAAACATTTTGGTACAGTCGATATAGAGGAACAAGATATAATCTTATTTGAAGATGGAATACCGGGTATAGTAGGAAGCAAACGGTATGCAATGCTCATCAATAGCGAAGAAGAAAGCCCTTTTTTTTGGATCCAATCAGTAGATGATGAAAATGTCGCGTTAGCATTAATCAATCCCGTAACTTTTTATCCTGATTATGCACCCAAAGTGGAAAAAGAAATCATCCAAAAACTAGGAGAACCCAAAGAAGAAAATCTAATTGTGTGTAGCATTGTGGTTATTCCAGAAGACATCACAAAAATGACTGTCAATCTAAAAGCCCCACTAGTCATTAATAGAGATACCGAATTAGGGATGCAAGTGATTGTAGAAAATGAAGACTATCATATCAGGCATAATCTCTATGAACAGATCATAAGACGAAACGAACAGGAAGTGGGTGAGTAATATGCTAGCTCTAACGAGAAAAAGAAATGAATCGATCATCATTGATGATGTGATAGAAATAACGATACTAGACATCCAAGGGGATCAAGTAAAGCTAGGTATTAGCGCACCCCGTTCCATTCCTATTCACAGAAAAGAAATCTATTTACAAATTCAACAAGAAAATAAATCAGCCACCCAATCAGCTTCTCAAGAAACCGTATCCAAATTAAAAAAATTATTTCAAAAAAGAAATGATTTCCTATAAACTCTTTTAAAAACTTTCCGATATATAATATGAACAAGAAAAACAGCCGGCGTTTTTCTTACTCAAAAATAAATGGCATGGATGCCGAATACTATAATTCAAGGAGGAATTGATATGAGAATAAATAATAATATCACTGCGATGAATACACACAGGCAATTAGGCGTTAGCAATAATAAGGGTGCAAAAGCAATGGAAAGATTATCTTCTGGTTTTAGAATCAATAAAGCAGGAGATGACGCTGCGGGTCTTTCGATTTCTGAAAAAATGAGAGCCCAAATCAAAGGCTTAAATCAAGCTTCAAGAAATGCGCAAGATGGTATTTCATTGATCCAAACTGCAGAAGGTGCATTAAGCGAAACGCACAACATTCTCCAAAGAATGAGAGAACTCGCTACACAAGCATCCAATGATACGATGACAACCGTTGACCGTATTAGTTTACAAGAAGAAATGGATCAATTAGCAAGTGAAGTTACAAGAATTGCCAATACAACAGAATTCAATACAAAGAATCTGATGTCTGGTAAATTTGGTGCAACCAAATTAGTAAGTACCGTATCAACAACAGCAGCAAATGCCCAGGTTATAAGTAGTAAAGCCGTTGTTAATATTACGATGGCAGATGGTTCAACAGCAAATACGACAATGAGCGGTACTGTAGTGACTAATGGAACCAATACGGCAGCGCTACTCAAAGAAGAATCTTTAATGTTCCAAATTGGTGCCAATACGAACCAAGTGATTCGATTGAACATCAGTGCAATGACAGCCACTTCTCTAGCTGTTAATGCTACAGGAACAGGAAGAAATGGAGCCGCAGTAAAAGGAATTTCGATTTCTTCACGAAATCAAGCAATGGCATCAGTTTCTGTGATCAATAATGCGATTAATCTTGTATCGAAAGAAAGATCAAAACTCGGTGCTGTTCAAAACAGATTAGAACATACGATTTCAAACTTAGATACGGTAGCAGAAAATCTGCAAGCATCCGAATCTCGTATCAGAGACGTAGATATGGCAAAAGAAATGATGGAATTCTCCAAAAACAATATCCTCAGTCAAGCAGGAACGGCGATGTTGGCACAAGCCAATCAAAAACCACAATCTGTATTGCAATTGTTGGGTTAATTCTATCTTTAAAAGGCCGGCCGGCCATAAGTCCGGTCGGTCTTTTTGTATACTAATCTATTTTGAGAAATGGAAGTGATCGGATGTCAATATCAATAAATAATATAGATGGATATGCCCAAAGTAAGATAGAAATTTCTACGCCTAAAATGGTAGCAGAAAAAAATAATACAGAGACCCTTACACATAAAATAAATGAGATAAAAGAAAATGAATCTAAAGAAAATGAAAAAAGCAAAATAGAAAACCAAGATGGAATGAATAAACAAGTCCAACAATCCGTAAAGGATATGAATCAGCTTTTCAGCACATTAAATCAAAAACTTTCCTTTGAAATATTTGAAGATAAAACTGAAAAATCAAAGCAACATATTTATGTGGCACTAGTGGATAAAGAAACAGAAAAAGTGGTCAAAGAAATTCCAACCAAAGAAATATTGGAAATGCGGGCAAGGATTCAAGAATATGTCGGTCTTCTAGTGGATCAACGAATATAAAAAGCCACTTTCAATTAAATTTATGCGAATATGCAGCAGAGCGGAGGCTAAGTATGGACGAAACCAAGCAACTCATGTTAGAAACACTACACGAAATGAAAGCCTATATCCCAAAGGTTATGGAAGCGATACACGGTATTGTACAAAACTTTCAGACAGAGAAAGAACAAGATGGGATTACTGTTTTTGGACCATTTACAGAGGGAATGCAGTGGATGCTCCAAGCCCTTTCGCTGACGGTCCCTATCCAACAAGAATTTGATATTGAAATTGCTATACATGAAATAGATGAGCCTCTTCAGGAGATGTTAGACGGCTGGGAAAATGGAGATTATATTTTAATTAGTGATCTGCTCGAATATGAAATCTATCCAACACTAAGCAAATGGAGTGAAGAACTACAGAAACTATCCTAAAGGAAGTTGTATGATATGATCCTAGATGAAAAAAGGCTCGAAAAAAAACTCCAGAATCAAAAGATAGATCCAAGTAACTATGAAATTGAAAACAGAAATGATCAAATTACGGTAAAAGTGCATGATAGTCATACCAGTTACTATCTGCATAGCAAATATGCACCACAAAAACAAGCAGAACGGTTTGTAGAAGAAAAATATTCAGAATCTCAAAATTTAGTAGTATATGGGTTAGGGCTCGGCTATCATATTCAAGCATTACTCAAAAAACTAAAACCGAGTCAAAGCCTTTATATTATCGAATGTAATCTAGAGATCACAAAAATAGCATTCGAACAAACAAATATAAAAGAAGATTTAAAAGCCAATAATGTTTATTGCTATATTACGGATGATTTATTAGCGTTATCACAAATCTTAAATGAAATCGCACAGTTAGAAGGATCTACTTTTATTGCCTATGAACCCAGTATAAAAACGATCCCAAAAAAATTAGAACGTATCAAAGATTTATTAGAAAATCAAAATATCGAAAGAAAAAGTTTTGATGTATTCAAACAGCAATTAATCAATAACTATACAAGTAATACAAAGCAAAATTATCCCAATGCCGTAAAAATATTAAAAGATCAATTTAAAAACATCCCTTGCATGATCGTCTCTGCAGGGCCATCACTACATCAAAATGTAATGCAGTTAAAGAAAGTACAACAAAAAGCACTGATCCTATCGGTAGGCAGAAGCTGTCGGGTGCTACAAGAATATGGTATAAATCCAGATATTGTTATGGAAACAGATTGCCAACCCATCATCATGAATCATTTTATAGACGTCGATATAGAGCATATTCCACTGATATTCTTACCCACAGCATATAGCGCGTTAAATTATCTCGATGGAGACAAATTATTGGTGTATGAAGAATCATTTTGCCCTCTAGAAGAGGCAAAATATACAATCGATACAGGAGGCTCAGTAGCGACAACCGCACTGAGTTTAGCCATAGAGATGGGATGTAATCCGATTACATTCGTAGGACAAGATCTTTGCTATACCGATGCCAAAACCCATTATGATTCAACCCAAGAAGTGGTGAGGCGCAAAGCTGGAAAGTATATCGAAGGAATAAGTGGAGAAGTATACTATACGACGCCTAGTTTATATAAATTTCTACGATGGATAGAAGATAAAATAAGAAAACATCCCCAAAATACATTTTATAATAGTACAGCCAAAGGGGCATTCATTCAGGGAACACATTCCCTGCCCTTAGAAGAGTGGGCAGAAACTTTGCCTATGATCAAAGAAGATTTTAAAAACAAGCTCAAAAATATGATCAAAACCCATATGCCACAAGAAGAGATTAAGATTTTCACATGTACGATTCAAATGATCAAATAATAAATTTAAGTGTAGATAGGTGGAAAAAATGACAATCTATGAAAAAAACATATCATTTCTAAAAGAAGCAGTCCCTATTCTTTATGAACAAATTAGAAATTGTGAAGATGTAGCAGAGATTGAAGCTACAAAAGATGGTCATTACACGATCAAAGTTCACAAAAATGAGAAATCTATCTATTTATATAGTAAATATAACCCTATGCGAGAAGTCCAAAAATGGGCAGAACAAATCGAAATGCAAAAACGAAATATCGTAATGCAGATTGGATATGGGTTAGGATATCATACACAACTCTTACTAGAGCATCATCCAAATATCCAAAAATTAATTATTTTTGAACCGAACATTTCAATTTTTCATGCCGCATTACATGTGATTGATTTATTAGCATTATCAAAAAAAACAGAGATCAATTTTATTATAGGATATGAAAACCAGAAAATATTTCGTGAATTATTTGAAGTTTTATCATATAAAGATATGCGAAGTGCAAAGATTATAGAATTTGAAAAATATTGCGAGATTTATCATGAAGCATACCAAAGTATATTGCGGCAAGCGAAAGATGTAATGCACGCGAGTATGGTTCATATTGCTACGGTTGTAAACTTTGATAAAAAATGGATATATAATCCCTTTAAAAATACAGTTTCTATTCTATCTGATCCTGGGATCAACA
>CALKRZ010000237.1 GCA_937989765.1 uncultured Clostridia bacterium
CAAAGTTTACTAGTGCAGAGGAGGTTTTGTGTTCTCTTCAAACTATGGATGCGTATGTTGATAATCATCCAAATATATATTTTGCTTGTAAGGCACTAAATTATCGATCCTTTAAAAATAAATTTGATGGTGCTCGTCCACTCTGTGTATTTGTTGACTGGAGTGTAGTTGATAATAAACTTCATCCAACTTTTGTTTTTAACAAGCCATTAATAACTAAAGGTAATCAAGTAGCACAGAAACTAGTAACTTCATTGCTTCAGTTAGGAATTACAAATACTAATGATATTAATTCACATAATGTGTCTTCAATGGCATATGTAAGTTTTTAAATACAAGGTATTTGCAACTCTTATCATTCTTTTGAAGAGGAGAAGCAATTCCATCCTTAATATGTTTTTTCTGTAACAGTATTGTTATGCAAACCCCATAGCTTTTTTTATAGCTAAAGCAACATTATATGCTAGTTCTACGGGTACAGCATTTCCAATCATTTTATAGGCATCAGTTACATCATTGTAGAAAAACCGAAAGTGATCTGGAAATGTTTGTATCCGAGCACACTCTCTAACACTTAATCTTCGATAAAGCTTCTCTTTTCCAGGAACAAATATTCTTTTGTTTTCCTCTACAAAAAGCATTTTTGGTGCTTGGGGATGGATAGGTGCATGCCGTCCACCAGCTTGTATTGTAAAGGATGGTTCGTACCAAGAACGTACCCGATTTCTTGACATATAAATAGGTGAGAAGCTTCCAGTCATATACTCGTGGTTTTCAACAATACATCTATCACCATTTGTTTTGCTGTTTGACTGTGCAGGTAATGCTGTTTCTTTTAAATCCCATATTACATCCTTTAATACGAATTTTTCGTTATGAGCTAAAGGAAACTCGAAATTTATATCTAAATCTTGTCTAAACCCAATGTAAAAAACTCTCTTTCTGTCTTGAGGAACTCCATAGTCAACTGCATTTAGCAGTTTAATGTTCATTTTATAACCTGAATGCCTAAACATTCTTATTATATTTTCAACAGCAGATTTATGTATATCAGCTAGCATACCTGATACATTTTCAACAACAAAAAATTTAGGTTTCTTATCTTTTAAGATCCTTATAAAATCATAAAATAGTTTTCCTCTATCATCATTTATTCCACGTAAAGCGCCTGCTTCACTCCAACTTTGACAAGGTGGTCCTCCAATTATTCCTTCGCATTCAGGAATTTCTGACGATTTAATCATTCTAATGTCCCGATCATCTACAAAAGACTCATGATTTTTTTTGTAAGTTTCCCAAATTGTACTGTCATACTCATTAGCCCAAATTATTCTAAATCCAGCTTTTTTAAATCCCATATCCATTCCACCAGCACCAGCAAAAAGGCTTACTAATTTCATAGCTCTCTCCCTTTCAAATTGTTATTGAACTAAAAAAACATTAAACACAGTATTGGAATTACAATAAATAACTTTGTTCAAAAGCACCAGAACACATGTTCATCCTTAATTTTACTTTATAGAGTGATTAATGTCAAATGATACCATTAATATACAGTAAGTTTCGTTGAATTTATTTTTATTACTATTCCTAAATACTTCACCTAAGTTATATTCAAACTTTATTTGATGGCTTCAAAAGAAAGATTGAGTAAATAAAAACACTAGAGGTATATATCCTTTCCATATATTCTGAAGGATGATACAATATGGACATAAGGCAAGAAGTGGGAGGTTTGATCATGGGATGGACGAAGGAGCAGCAGGCAGCCATTGATACCAGACGGTGTGATTTATTGGTTGCGGCAGCAGCAGGTTCAGGGAAGACTGCAGTTTTAGTAGAACGGATTATTCAGATGATCACAGATCCAGTGAATCCAGTGGATATAGACAAGCTTTTGGTTGTAACCTTTACCAATGCAGCAGCAGGAGAAATGCGGGAGAGGATTGCAGGCGCCATCGGTAAAAAGATCGATGAAGATCCTTATAATGAAGATCTGCAGCGTCAGTCTATTTTATTACATAAGGCATCTATTACAACCATACATTCCTTCTGTCTTCAAATCGTACGCAGTCATTTTCATCTTTTAGATCTGGACCCTGCCTTTCGCATTGCAGATGGAACAGAAACTTTACTGATGAAGACAGAGGTACTAGAAGAAGTACTAGAGTTTTATTATCAAAATAAGAAAGAAGAAGGATTTTTGGCTTTAGTAGAAAGTTATGGAGGGAAAACCCAAGATACGAAGCTGATGGACATGATACTGCGGATATATCACTTTGTACAAAGTAATCCGTGGCCGAATGAGTGGATTGATACCATGGGCGCAGCGTTTGATCTAAATCCCGATAGTGACCTAAATGATACGCCTTGGACGGCTATTTTGAAAGAACAGGTACAGATCGAATTGCAGGGACTTTCGGATGCAGCCGATCAGGCGCTTTATATATGCCGTAAAGCACAAGGTCCAGCAGGCTATGAAGGGGCTATCCTATCAGATATTCAGATGCTTCAGGATCTATATACTACATCGAAGTGTAAGATTCAAACACTATATGAAGCTTTCCAAAAGGTTTCCTTTGTAAAGCTTGGGCGGTGTAGTAAAGATGTAGATGAGCAGCTGCAAAAAAGGGTAAAAGAAATACGAGATCAAGAGCTTAAAAAGGGGCTGGAAGATCTAAGGGGAAAAGTATTTTTTAAGTCTCCAGAAGATATGAAAAATGATATTATTGCGTTATATCCACAGCTTAGGATACTGGGAGAAATCGTACAGGATTTTTCTGCCAGATTTCAAAAGGCAAAGCAGGAAAAAGGTATCGTAGATTTTAATGATTTGGAGCATTATGCCCTCCATGTATTGCTGGATAAAAAAAGCAGCCCCGAGCAGAGTATACCTTCAGGGACGGCACTAGAGCTGCGCCAAAAATATGAAGAAATCTTAATTGATGAATATCAAGATAGCAATCTAGTGCAGGAGACCCTTTTATCCATCATATCAAGAAAAGAAACCAAGCATCCTAATATGTTCATGGTAGGCGATGTAAAACAAAGTATTTATCGGTTTCGCTTGGCAAAACCAGAGCTTTTTATAGAGAAACATAAGCGGTTTTCAGAAAAAGCGGAGGGTTCTCATAGAAAAATTGATCTCTCCCAAAATTTTCGCAGTCGAGAAAGCATACTATATGGAGTGAATTTCTTATTTAGGCAGCTTATGACTCCCTTTGTGGGAGAAATCGTATATGATGATAAAGCAGCCCTACATCCCGGCGCACAATTTCCACCATGGGAGCAGAAGGGGATCGTAGGGGGGCCTATAGAGCTTCATCTTATTCAAAAGGAAAAAGAAGAGAATGAAGAAGAAAAGACAGAAGAAGCAAGGACAGAAGAAGCAAAAAAACAACAGGAAGAAACAGAAGACTTAAGTACCGTACAACTAGAAGCTAGGATTGTAGGGCAGCGTATTCATTCACTTATTCGAGGAAAAGAAGCAGTATGGGTATATGATAAAAAACTAGATAGCTACCGACCGATAGAATATAGAGATATTGTCATTTTGCTTCGGGCGACTGCCTCATGGGCGCCTATTTTTATGGAAGAATTGTCCAAGCAAAATATCCCCGCGTATGGAGATGTCAATATAGGATATTTTCAAGCAGTAGAAGTACAGACTGTACTGTGTGTATTACAGATTATCGATAATCCGAGGCAAGATATCCCACTGCTTACAGTCCTTCGCTCTCCTATGGTGGGACTATCTGGAGATGAATTGGTGCAGATCCGCGTGGATCTAAAAGAAGGCACATTTTATGAAGCTATATTTGGATATTTGGATATGCAAATAGAAGAGACTGAGACGACAGCAAAACTGAGGATGTTTCACCAAAATCTAGAAAGATGGAGAGATATGGCGGTTTCAACCCCTATTCATGAATTGATCTGGGTCATCTATGGGGAAACTAATTATTATAATTATGTAGGGGCCATGGTAGGGGGCGTTCAACGTCAGGCGAATCTTCGGGTACTCTTAGAAAGAGCCGCGCAGTATGAAACGACAAGTTTTAAAGGACTCTTTCACTTTATCGGGTTTATGAATAAGCTGCAAAACAGTGAGGGAGACCTAGGGGCAGCCAAAACCCTGGGAGAAAATGAAAATCTGGTAAAAATCATCAGTATCCATAAAAGTAAAGGATTAGAATATCCTATTGTCTTTTTATGTGGACTAGGCAAGCAGTTTAATCTCCAAGATTTGCGGCAGTCCATTCTGCTGCATCAAGATCTAGGTTTTGGTCCTAGCTATGTAGATTATCACCATAGGGTGATATACAATACACTGCCCAAAGCCGCATTGACCAAAAAGATCGCGCTAGAAAATTTATCAGAAGAATTACGAATCTTATATGTAGCCGTAACCCGAGCAAAGGAAAAACTAATCCTAGTCGGATCCGTAACCGATGTGGAGGGACAAGCTGCAAAATGGTGTAGACTCTTATCCCATGAGGAAGTGCAGCTCCCACCCTACTATATGATGAAAGCCAAAACTTTTCTAGATTGGATCGGACCTACGGTAGCCAGACATAGAGATGGGCAGCTGATCCGTGAGTGGGCAGGAGTAGAGGGCAAAGCCATAGAATCGGTAGAAGAAGATGGTTCTAGTTGGGATGTATACAGGTGGAGCCGAGAATTGATCCAACAACAGGATCAAGAGGAGCAAAAAGAAGAAGAAAAACAGCAGACAGTATTGGAACAGTGGGATGATATGAAAGTATACAGTCAGTGGAGAGAAGAAGTATTTGCAAAACTATCATGGAACTATACCCATCAAAGGGAAGTAGGTCTTCCAATAAAAGTGACAGTATCAGAGGTAAAGCGGAAGCACCAACAAGTTTTGAGTGAGGATGACAGCATCCAACTATATAAGGACGCTTTCCTTCGAAAACCAGAATTTATACAGGAAAAGAAGGGATTCAGTGGAGCGCAAAGAGGAACAATTATGCATTTTGTGATGCAGCATCTTACGCTAGAAGAGGCAAGAGATACGGCAAGTATTGAAAAGCAACTACAGAGGTTAGAGGAACGGGGACTTCTTTCGACAGAAGAGCTTAAAATTATCAAAGTACAAGAGCTAGTACAATTTGCACAGTCTCCTTTGGCAGAGCGAATGGTAAGATCAAGTACTGTGTATCGAGAAGTACCTTTTGTATTAGCCCTGCCAGCCCAAGAACTTGATTTTACAGTAGGAAATGATGGACAGCAGGAGCATATCTTACTCCAAGGGATTATAGACTGTTATTTTGAAGAGGAAGATGGGTGGGTGCTCGTAGATTATAAAACGGATTACTGTGTAGAAGATCAGGTGGAAGAGATCAAAAAACGGTATAAAATGCAGATGGATATGTATACCAAGGCGCTTACCCAGATCTCAGGAAAACCGGTCAAAGAGCAGATATTATATCTATTTGCAATAGGTAAATCTGTATCCTATGCCTAAGTAAAAGACATAGTAAAATATCAAACAGGATATATACTAGAAAGGTCAGGGTTTCTGAAAAAGCATGTGGTAAGGTAAATGCATACATGATATAATAAGTATACTACATAAGATCAATCTGATAAGGAGGATGAATATGAAAAAATATATATCTGTAATGTTGTTAATCTCTATGATCATAGGTGCAGGGACTATGGACATAGAAGTATGGGGCAAGGCAAACACCAATCCTTCAACACCTAATGGGCCGATTCGATCCTATACCAAAACGATATCCGTTAATAAAGTGGCTAAAACGGTGAATGTAGTAGAAGTGGATCTGAAAAACGAGGCCATTTCTTTAGAAGTAGCTATATCTCATGATAAAATAGGAGGGGCTGAAAACTTTGGAGGCTGGGTAAAAAGAAAGAAAGCGGCAGCCGCCATCAATGCTAATTTTTTTAATGCATACACTGATCTGGAACCACTGGGGATCATTGCGATGAAAGGCGAGATCATTCATCTAGGGAATAGTGGCACAACAGTGGGAATCAAGGAAAATAAAGAACTGGTTTTTGGGAGTATGAATACAGTAGTAAAGGGTGCCCTAGATGGCAAATACAAAAATGAGTACATAGATGACGCCATGGTCTGGAATACATGGAATGCATGGAATATTAATAATCTAGATACCAAAGAAGATTCCGTTGCCGTATACACCCCTTTGCGGGGCAAAACGATAAATTTGAAGGCAGGTATGGCTGTTACTGTGAATCAGGGAGAAGTCATGAAAGTGCAAGAAACCCCAGGGGAGATTCCTATTCCAGAAGCTGGATATGTGATTTATTTTGGACCTAAAATCGATAAAGACGCGAAAGCATTTGTAAACAATCGCTTCAAACCAGGACGTAAAGTAGAATTCCAATATAGAACCAAGCAAGAAATAGAACAAGAAAGCACAGAATTTGTATGGACAGATCTACAACAGGCAATCACTGCAGGACCTAGGCTGCTTACCGATGGAGTGATCAAAGTAGATGCTAAGGCAGAAGGTTTTAAAGAAGCCAAGATTATCACCAGTCGAGCCCAAAGAAGTGCTTTAGGCGTTACCAAAGAAGGAAAAATGCTCATGGTTACAGTAGCCAATGTGAATATCCAAGAATTGGCGAATATTATGAAAGGATTGGGTGCGCATAATGCCCTCAATCTCGATGGAGGAGCCTCCAGTGGATTATTCTGCAAGGGTAAAATGATCACCACCCCAGGAAGAAATCTTAGTACTGTGTTATTGGTTCATGAAAAGCAAAAATAAACAAAAGCCTGCTGAATCAGCAGGCTTTTGTTTTTATATTTGTGCCAGTTTTTCTAAGATTTTATTGCTTCGTTCAATAAAGCGAGTCATAGCCTCAGATTCAAGTGGTTTGTGGCTTAGGAGTGCTAGATCATAGACCTGTTCACAGAGCAGTGCCACATCTTCTTTTTTGTCTTCTTGGTCTTTTTGTTGCAGGATCAACTGAATAAGTTTATTCTTCTTATTTAGCACTAAGGTTTGCTCATCTTTAAACATAGATCCCATATCCATATTACCAAACATTGCACTCATTTCTTGCATTCTGCGAGATTGCTCAGAGAGGAGAATGATGCCCGATACATTTTCTGCTTTTAGATTTTCGGCCTGTACTTTTAAACTATCTTTGCCTAATATAGTTTTAAATACAGATTCTAATGCTTCCTGAAGTTCTTTGTTTTGAACCTCATCTTGATCTCCAGATTCTTTCATGCTATCGGATAAATCGGCATCAATACGGCTAAAGGTAATACCCTTTTCATGCATTTCCATATGAGACATAAATGGATTATCGATGGTAGAGGGCAGAATCACAGCTTCCATATCATGTTCTTTGAACATCTTGATATATTGAGATTGTTGTTTTTCATTGCTCACATAAAATACCTTGTTTTCGTGTTTTTCTTTATTTCGCTCTAGATACGCGGCGAGTGTCACATAGTCTCCATGGGTTGATTGGAAAATGACTACATCCTTCATTTTTTCATAGAATTTTTGATCTCTTAGACAGCCGTATTTAATAAAGGGGCTAATGTCATTCCAAAATTTTTCATAGTTTTCTTTTTCGTTTTTATACAAGGAAGTAAGCTTGTCCGCTACTTTTTTGGTAATATAACCTGAAATTTTGGTTACATAGCCGTCATTTTGTAAAAAGCTTCGAGATACATTTAAAGGGATATCAGGACAATCCAAGGTTCCTTTCAAAAGTAGCAAAAACTCTGGAATGACTTCTTTGATATTATCTGCAACGAATACTTGATTGTTATAGAGCTTAATCTGTCCTTCAGCAGTTTCAAATTCATGCTTCAGTTTTGGGAAATATAAAATACCCTTTAAACGGAAAGGATAATCCATATTTAAGTGAATCCAAAACAAAGGATCATTAAAATCATTAAATACTTTTCGGTAAAACGCTTTATATTCTTCATCGGTACAATCCTTAGGTGCTTTCAACCACAGGGGGTGGGTGTCATTAATAGACTTTGGTGCTTCTGGTACTTCTATTTCTGCATCTACTTCTACGTCTGTTGCATCGATTACTTCTTCTGTTTCGGGGGTTTCTTTCGCAGCAGTTTCTACATAGATCTCTACAGGCATGAATGAGCAGTATTTTTCCAAGGTAGAACGGAGTGCATAAAGATTCAAAAATTCTTTACCATCGTCTCCGATATACAGGGTGATGGTCGTACCACGTTCTGAGCGAGTACTGTCATCCATTTCATATTCGATGCCACCAGTACAAACCCACTGTACTGCTTGGGCACCTTCTTGATAAGACAGGGTATCGATTTGGACTTTATCTGCTACCATAAAGGCAGAATAAAATCCTAGTCCAAAGTGCCCGATGATTTCATTCGTAGCATCTGTTTGATCCTTAAATTTATGTAGGAAATCTTCAGCACCTGAAAAAGCGATCTGATTGATATACTGCTTTACTTCATCGCCTGTCATTCCGATCCCATTGTCGATGACTTGGATGGTTTTATTTTCTTCATCTAGTACAACGCGAACAGTATAAGTGGTACCTTCTTGCTCAGAAGCTTCGCCTAAGTTTACCAGTTTTTTTAGTTTGGTGATCGCATCTGTACCATTAGAGACGAGTTCTCGGATAAAGATATCCTTATCAGAATACAACCATTTTTTGATAATGGGTAGAATGTTCTCGCTGTGGATCGATAAATTTCCATTTTCATGAGACATATGTATGTACCTCCTTTAATATGATATAGGTCTATATTTATTATAGTATATCCATTTAAAAGGCTATGTCAAGATACAATTAGCACTCGGTGATGTAGAGTGCTAATAAAATCATGTAAATATATAAGTAAAATATTCCGATAGTATTATCAAAAGAACCGATAAAATTTATTTAATACAGCACTTAATTTACCAAGGAGGGTTTTTTATGGAGATCAAAACGATCATGAACATGCAGCCTACAACTGTACATAGGAATGATCCATTATCAGGAGCCTTACAGATTATGCATGATCTTAAGATTAATGGCATTCCAGTCGTAGATGAGCAGAAAAAGTTAGTAGGCTTTATTGTAAAAGCAGATATTTACAGGTTTTTGTCTATATCAGGTCATTATGAATCTTGTCCCATTGACTGGGCGATGAGTAAAGACGTGATTACAGCAACACCCAATGAATCCATCAAAGAAGTGGCTGCACGACTACGGCTCAATGATATTATTGCAATGCCTATTGTAGAGGAACAGAAAGTTGCAGGGTTAGTTACAGTAGAAGATATTGTAGACTATTATATAGGATTATAACCATTGGATAGACGATAAATAACTCCATGCGCACACTAAACGCACACTAAACGCACACTAAAAAATCTCTCTATTTTTGAGAGATTTTTTAGTGTGCGTTTAGTTGTATATTCATTAAATCTATTGTTTTACTAAAATTTCATTACGAGTAAAGAAATTTGATACATATTCATCCCAATGCAAATCTACGCTTCGATCTAATGTAAAATTCTTTTGGGATACGCCAGTTGTACAGGTCATCACCCCTTCTTCGAAAGAAAGATTTAAAAAAAGGGCAGAAGCCTCTGCACAGATAGTGTCCTTTTGACTTTCTACCAGTGAAAAGACGATTTTGAGCAATTTAGGAGAACGCGTACCTTTGATCATTTGTAAGACATAGGGTTTGATATCTGCCCATAGCACATAATGTCCCGTGATGAGCTCCTGTTGTTCTAGTGGAAAAAAGGTTTTATCCAGTATGCCCTGTATGTGAAAGCGCGTAAAGGTTTGTATGTCTATGGACCGAACTTCAAAAGTATCAAAGGTAGTATCTTTAAAAAGCTGCTGCATACATTTTTTTATATCAATAATAGATAATGCAA
>CALKRZ010000238.1 GCA_937989765.1 uncultured Clostridia bacterium
ATCTTTAGATTATTCACATCTATGAAAAATAGACAAAACACCTTCCCATATTTCTTACATCTTTCCATATTTTCAGCAAGCAATTGCAATCCTGTTCTCCGATTTAGTGCCCCTGTCATTTCATCAAATCTTGCATAATAGTTTAGTTTTTCGTCCATTATTTTTCTCTCAGAAATATCTTCTTTAATCGCAATATAGTTAGTAATAACTCCTTTATGATTTTTAACGGGTGATATGAGCGTGGATTCCCAGTACAATTCCCCATTTTTCTTTTTATTGCAAAATTCACCTGTCCATACTTTTCCTTTGGTTAATTGTTCCCACACCATCCTATAGTGCTCCTCCGCTTGAACACCTGATTTCAAAATACGCGGATTGCTTCCTAATACCTCTTTTATTGTGTATCCAGTAATCTGTTCAAATTTTTTATTCACATACTCAATATTCCCCTGTTCATCTGTGATGACAATGCTTCCATGGCTTTGCTCGATGGCTGTATACATTTTTTTTAATTCATATTCAGTTTTTCTTTCTTTGAGAATGGTTATATACATAAAGAGTATAAATATAGCTAATATCCCTATGACGGCATTCATCGCAATGACTAGCATATATTGTGGTTCATTCAAAGTGAATTCTTTTGTATGATCATTCTTTGTGCCAGTAAACCAAGACGAATTATCCATTTTAATATTTGCAAATACAAACCTTCCTTCTCTCTGTATTTTATCTTCTGCCATATATCTCGAATAGGGTGTAAGCTGAATATCTGGAAACTGTCGGCTCATAGTAATTTGATTTATTGTTTCTTGATCCAGAGGACGTGTATATTGATAGAGCAGATCTTTTTTATTAGAAGAAAAAATAATCCCTTGATCATCTGCCACAAATATTTCACCTTTAAATCCACTGAGAATATGATCGAAATCAGTTCCACTAATCTTGATCACAGCTACGCCTACTACTTCATTTTCATTTGACAAAATAGGATTAGAAAAATATACGCCCCGTTCCTTAGAAGTAACTCCGATTGCTGGATAAATATTCGATATTCCTTTGAGCGCTTTCATAAAATACGGTCTAAAAGAGTACTCATTTCCAATAAAATTATATTTCTCATCTTTATATATAGTTGATTCAACCACTACCCCGTCGATATTAATTATGTAACACACAAGTGCTTTTGTGATTTCTTTATATGTATCTACTACATGCTTTGAATGTTTAGTAGAATGATTTAATGCTACACTTTCTTTAATATCTTCATTAGAAGCCATACTTTTCAAACTTTCTTGTATCCTGTCAAAGATAAGATGATCTATTTCCATAGAGATTCTTGATATCTCCATCCGATCTTCCCACATACGAGATTGCATACTCAATTCATAGACTAAGTAATAATTCAATATACCTACCACACATATTGCTATAAAACTCATTAAAAATATATGATGCTTTTTCTCTTTTATAAGTATGCGCTTTGCTAATCCCATACTATTTCCACCTATCTTTTTTGGTTATCCATGTGATTGGACAAACCTTATACTGTTTCAATTCCTTATTATATAACAATAATTCTCCTTTTTCAACATATTTATCCTTGCTTTCTAGGAGTAAGAATACACTCCTTTTTCTCACTATCTATCTTTCTTCAGCTACAATAGAGAAAGCACCCCTACGGGTGCTTTCTCTATATATCTTAAATCTTACTCAGTGCTTGCTCTAAATCATATATAAGATCATCCACATCTTCAATTCCTACAGATAGACGAATAAGATCTGGGCTCACCCCAGCAGCTCTTTGCTCTTCTTCTGAAAGCTGTGCATGCGTGGTGCTGGCTGGATGGATGACCAAGGATTTGGCATCGGCTACATTAGCCAAAAGCGAAAAAATCGTAAGTTCATTAATAAATGTCTTGGCTGCTTCTACGCCGCCTGCGATCCCAAAGGTGAAAATAGCCCCTGCGCCCTTTGGCAAATACTTCTGCGCCAATTCATAATATTGACTATCAGGGTCTGAAGGATAATTAACCCAAGTAACCGCATTTTGTTTCTTCAAAAACTCCACGATTTTTTTGGTATTAGATACATGTCTTTCTACCCGAAGGGATAGAGTCTCTAGTCCTTGGAGTAACAAGAATGCATTAAATGGGCTGATGGCTGCACCCATATCTCGCAGCAATTGCACTCTAGCCTTTAGTATATACGCTGGTGCGCCTAAGTCTGCATACTTAAGCCCATTGTAGCTCCGATCTGGCTCGGTGAATCTTGGGAATCTACCACTTTTTGCCCAATCAAACTTTCCTGCGTCTACAATAATACCGCCGATGGAAGTACCATGACCTCCGATAAACTTTGTAGCAGAATGGACTACGATGTCCGCACCAAAATCAATAGGACGAACCAGATAAGGCGTTCCAAAGGTATTGTCTACGATGAGTGGTACTCCACTTGCATGGGCTATAGCCGCTACTTTTTCTATATCAATGATATTAATACCTGGATTTCCGATGGTCTCTATAAAGATCGCTTTAGTCTTATCGGTAATCGCATCTCTAAAGTGCTCTGGCTCATCTGGGTTTACAAATACAGTCTGTATCCCTAATTGGGGCAATGTATTGGCAAGAAGATTATATGTGCCTCCATATAGGGTGCTGGCTGCTACGATCTCATCGCCTGCCCCTGCAATATTTAATATCGCATAGGTGATGGCTGCTGAACCAGAGGCTACAGCCAATGCTCCAACGCCCCCCTCTAGCGCTGCCATTCTTTTTTCAAATACATCTGTAGTCGGATTCATGATACGCGTATAGATATTGCCTGCTTCCTTTAGTGCAAATAGATCTGCTGCATGATCTGTATCTCGAAACACATACGAAGTCGTTTGATAGATAGGTACTGCTCTTGAACCCGTTGTGGGGTCTACTTCCTGTCCTGCATGAAGCTGTAATGTATCAAAACCTAATTTTCTTTCACTCATGGCAATCTCTCCTCTTAGTTTTATTTTAGTATTTTTGTTCAAAAACAAAAAAACCCACCTACAAGAGGAGAGCTGCGCGCCATTCTCCTCTTATATCGCAGAAATCAATTCTGCTGGAATTAGCACCTTGCGCATATGCACTGGTTGCCGGGCTTCATAGGGCCAATCCCTCCACCACTCTGTATAAGAGTATCTATAGTATTCATATAGGTTTTATTGAGTTTTTAATAGATTACCACAGAAAAATATAGTTGTCAATATTATATTTTCAAAAAAATTAACCTTATTTATTTTCTTTAAGATGCCTTAATATTCCTATCGAAAATACTTTTACTCTGCTTGTATTTGCATATACTATTTTAAGTACGAATTCAGCATGGAGGTGAACTAATTGGAAAGATACGTCATCCATTCAAATATTGTAAGTACTATTGGCTATGATTTTGACAATGAAACCTTAGAAATCGAATCTCATTCTGGTCATATTTATCAATACTCCCACGTTCCTGTTGCGCTCTATCATACTCTAAAGCAAGAAAAAAATGCATGTGCATCTTTTAGTTCTATCCTCAAAAATGGTTGCCCTCGAATGATTGTGCGATGATTCAGTATTCATAAATCTTCTTGTTTCTATACCACTATTATTGTTATTAATTAAAATTTCTTCCATGTAATATTTGGCTTGTTAAGATACAAAATACAGGTCATACTAATACAGAATCATATTTTAAAGGAGGTAATCGAATATGAAGCACTCTATTACCTGTGCTGGTGTACATGTGACACCCTCTACAATTCGAGCTCATCATACAGTAGAAGTATCCTATGAAGGATTATTGGCTAAATCTGGTGCTCAAGATGTATTTGTGCACTGTGGCATATCTGATCGTGGAACTGCATGGAAAAATGTAAAAGATGTAAAAATGCAGAAAA
>CALKRZ010000239.1 GCA_937989765.1 uncultured Clostridia bacterium
ATATTTTTCAACAATTTTATAAGAAGCAATAGAGGTTTTTTCTTTTAATTTATCTCGTAGACTTTTAGATAGATTGGTCATTTCATCAAAAGAGGTGATGTGTTTTTGATGAAGCCACTGAAAAATCTGTTTGGCACGAAAAGATTGCTCTCCAAGGGATTTTAATAATTGCTCGATTTCTTCCAGTGTCATAGATGTAATTTCATCATGAATCATAGATTTCATCCCTTTCTTTTAAATCGGGCTATAAAAAAACCATCGGTTTTATGGATATGGGGAAATAGTTGTATATATCCTTTTGATGCAGTCTCCGTGTAGAGTTCAATCGGTAAAAAGGGTCGTAAGTCTTCTAGTTCATAGGGATAATTAGCAACAAACCATTCTACATTGTTTTCATTTTCCACCTTGCAAATAGTACAGGTACTATACACCAATATTCCGCCTGGTTTTACATAATGAGAAGAAGCATGAAGGATTTTGCGCTGCAATTCTACCAACGAAGAAATATCCATAAGATCTTTATTCCATTTGATATCTGGTTTTTTTCGAATAATACCTAGACCAGAGCAAGGCGCATCAATCATAATTCGATCTACGGTTTTCTGGTCAGGATCTATCATAGAAGCATCTTTTTGTTGCGTGATCACAATATCTATGCCTAGGCGTTTACAATTCTCATCAATCAAGTGTAGTTTGTGCTCATGAATGTCTCTAGCTAGGATCTTTCCTTGATTATTCATTTTTTGGGCACAGTGGGTAGTTTTTCCGCCCGGAGCGGCACAGACATCTATAATCACTTCATGTGGCTGAGGGTCTAAAATTTGCCCAACGATCATGGAGCTTTCATCTTGTACCTGAAATAGACCTTGTTGGAAAGCTTTGCTATCTCGGATATAAGAAGTCTTTGACATATATATTGCTTCTTTCATATATAATCCTGAAGACACTTCAATGTTTTCTGCTTTCAATTGTTCAAAGAGAATTTCAGGCGTTGTCTTTACTGTATTACATCGCACAGTAATCCAAGGCGTTTCATTACTGCTTTTACAAAGTTCTTTTACAAATTCATAAGGGTATTCAGAAAGCCATTGCTTTATGATCCACGTAGGAAAAGAATAATAAATGGATAAATAGTCTACAGGATGTGTAACTTCATTAGGATAAACGATACAATCTATATTTCTGATCATGGTCCGCAGTACACCATTTACAAAACCCGATAGTTTGCCCATTCCTTTTCCTTTTATAATACGAACAGCTTCATTGCAGGCCGCTGATTGTGGCACTTTAGTCATAAACAAAATTTGATATAAAGCTGTACGTAGTGTTAATAAGATCCATGGTTTTAATTTTTTCTTGGGAACTGAAGAAAACTGATCGATGATATAGTCAATCCTATTTTGATTCCGTAGGGTTCCATTTACTAGCTCTGTAATAAAGCTTCGATCTAAGGATGTGAATTCAGGATGTTGTTCAAAATGATTTTTTAATGCCATATTGCTATACGCATCTTGGGTATGTATATCATACAAAATCTGTATAGCAACCTCTCTAGGAGAAAAATGTTTCATAAGAGAAATCCTTTCTTTTTTAGATCTGTCAAAAAGTATGTATTTGTCTTATCATCACTCTTTGGAAATCCTTTTTTTAGTATGATCGTAATACAGAAGCAACTATAAAACTTCTAAAAGTTTTATAGTTGCTTCTGTAGATATATGAAGAGTTACTCATTTTTTAGCGTTAAAGATCTTCTTTACTGCACAAATAATTTAGAAGCAGTGAGTGTACAAGTTCCATATCTACCATTGTATTTCGGCAGGGCCCATGGGGTCTTGAATTTAGCACTCCAATAATTGGGATGTTTTTAATATCCAATATACCATTTAATAAATCTCTTTCACAGGCAATGGCAATAATTAGTTTAGGATTAGATCTTTGAATCATTCGACGAGCGAGAGTTCCACCATTGACAACTGAAATAGGGATTTCATACGTCTCATGGATTTCTTTTAAGGTTCCTATAGAGCACTTGCCACAGTTCTTACATAGCGTAAGATTTTCTGTAATTTTAATACTACAGTGAGCTTGCTGTATACAATGAGGAAGTAGTAGAAGTAAATCTTTGGGAAGCACCTTTATTCTGGTAGACTCAATACATATATTATTAATCTTTATAAAGAAACCTTGTAGTTCTTCCCTAGAAATATGAAGATTTCTTGCCCCATAGAGCATAATGGGATAAATGATCCGGAGAGCTGCTAACACTATAGAAGGAGTAATAAACAGAAGGGTATTGTATTGGTAGATATAGATAAAACCAATTGCAATAAACAGTAAAATACCTCCAGCAACTGCAAAAAGACTAAGGAGTAATAAAAATAATATATGATAAAAGGACATGGGGATATATCTTGAGACCATCCATAGCCCTATCGTAGTGAATAGAATAAAGATAATAGTAAAACAGGTAGTCTTTATAAAATATTTAATCTGCAAATCCACAAAAAACCACCGCCATTATTCGAAAACATAATTTTTATCTACTGTATGTCCTCGTAAATAATCTGATCCTGACATCCTACGGCCTCCTTGAGCCTGAAGTTCTGTAAGAATAATATTGCTTGTGCCTGTTTTAACTACAATGCCCTTATCTTTAATCACGTCAAGAACTTGTCCAAAATCACCCTGTTCATAAGAGCCCTCAAATACTTCTGCCTTCCATATCTTTAGCATCTCACCATGATAAAAAGTATATGCACAGGGCCAAGGATCCAATCCCCGAATCAAATTTATGATCTCCTCAGCAGTTTGATTCCATCTAATATGACCTGTGTTTTTTTGTAGCATAGGCGCATAGGTGGCTTCCTCATGATTTTGTTTTTCTCTAGGTGCTGTTTTTGTCAGTATTAATTGTAATGTCTGACGGAGCACTTTTGCTCCACTATACGACATCTTATCTTGGAGAGTACCATACGTATCTTCTTTATGAATAGGGATTTCTTTTTTTAAAATCATATCCCCTGTATCGATGCCTACATCCATATACATGGTAGTAACTCCCGTCACAGACTCGCCATTGATAATGGACCATTGAATAGGCGCCGCCCCTCTATAGTGAGGTAGCAGCGAGCCGTGAACATTAATACATCCTAAAGAAGTCATCTCAAGTATTTGTTTCGGAAGAATCTGCCCAAAAGCAACGACAACGATTAGATCGGGGGAAAGCTTAGTAAGTTCCTCTATAAATCCAGGATCTTTTACTTTTATGGGCTGAAGAACAGGAATAGTAGCGGCTAGTGCAGCCTCTTTTACTGGAGAAAAAATGACTTTATTTCCTCTACCTTTGGGCCGGTCTGGCTGAGTTACAACAGCCAGTACTTCATGATGCTCTATACATACTTGTAGAGAAGGCACTGCAAAGGTAGGTGTTCCCATAAATACAATACGCATACTGTTCTCTCCTTTACTCATCATGCAAATACCGAATCACTCGTTCAGTAAATAAAACTCCATTTAAGTGATCGATCTCATGACATAGGGCTCTTGCCATTAATTCTGTATCTTCCACTATAATCTCTTTACCATTTCTATCTAAAGCTTTCACTTTTATATAATTAGGCCGACTTACTTCTCCTAAAATTCCAGGAACACTGAGGCACCCTTCTGTTCCTACTTGTTCTCCAGATTCCTCTAGTATTTCAGGATTAATTAATTCTACAATACCATCTCCTACATCTATGACAATGATTCTTTTTAAAATGCCTACTTGAGGTGCAGCAAGTCCGACGCCATCTGCTCCATACATCGTCTCAGCCATATCATCTAGCAGGGTAAGAATGGAAGGCGTGATTTCTGTCACATCCTTACATCTTTTTGCTAAAACATCTTCACCTTTTTTTCGAATTTGACGTAGTGCCATCATATACCTCCTACATAATCATCATTGGATTGATATCAGTTTGAACAGATATATCCGATGATTTATATATATTTTTCCATTTTTCAATACAGTAATACCCATATTTTTTTAGTAGCAGTATATCTTTACATTTCACAATGATTCTAAAGCGGTATTGATTTTTAACTTTGGAAATCACGGATGGTACAGGGCCTAATAGGATACATTGTTGTTTCTTATTATAGTATCTCATGATTTCATGCAATTGATAAGCTCCTGTAATAACTTTTCTCTCGTCTTCCCCTATCAGAAGTATAGAAAACAGATTCGTATAAGGAGGATAATCAAGCTGTTCACGTATTTTTATTTCTTGTTTATAAAATCCTACATAGTCTTGACGACTCGCAAATTGAATGCTGTAATGCATAGGATCATAGGTTTGCAGGAGCACCCTTCCCGCAAGAGCTCCTCGTCCCGCTCGCCCCGCCACTTGAGTGATTAATTGAAAAGTTCGTTCTGCAGAGCGAAAATCTTCTAGATGGAGAGAGAGATCTGCGGCTAATACACCCACTAGGGTAACACCAGGAAAATCATGACCTTTTGCAATCATTTGTGTACCGATTAAGATATCTGCTTGTCTATTAGAGAACTGATCTAGTAGAATTTCGTGACTATGTTTGCCTGTGGTGGTATCATTATCCATCCGTAGGATGCGTCCATGAGGAAATAGTTTACTCAGCTCTTCTTCTACTTTTTGGGTTCCAGTACCAAAATATTTTATGTAGGATGATCCGCACGCAGGACAAATTTTTGGATTCGGTGTTTTTGATCCACAGTAGTGACACTTTAAAGATTGAGAGGAGGCATGATATGTGTAAGTAATACTGCAGTTTTTACATTTCATCACATATCCACATTTACGGCAGGATACAAAAGTAGAATGACCTCGACGATTTAAGAACAGTATCGTTTGTTCTCCAATTTCTAAATTTGCTTTTATTTCATGTTGCAGCTGAAGGCTGAAAATTGTGCGATTTCCTTGGGTAAGTTCTTCGCGCATATCAATAATCTGCACAGAAGGAAGCGCATGAATAGAAGTCCTTTTTTTTATGGTAGCAAGGTGGATTTTTTGCTGTTGTGCATCAAAATAGGACTCTATACAAGGCGTGGCGGAAGCAATCAAAACGGTACATCCCGTAAGAGAGGCTCGTTTCTGGGCAATTTCCTTGGCATGATACTTAGGTGTAATTTCGGATTTGTACGTAATTTCATGTTCTTCATCAAGAATAATAAGTCCTAAGGAAGAAAAGGGTGCAAAAACTGCTGAGCGAGGTCCAATCATAATATCCACATAACCACTTTTTGCTTTTTGCCATTGATCATACCGTTCTCCTTGAGAAAGTCTACTATGTGTGATGGCTACTCTATTCCCAAAACGACCTAAAAAACGATTGACCATTTGAGGAGTCAAAGAAATTTCTGGGACTAGAACAATCGCTTGATTTCCACGATCTAAAACCATTTGAATAAGCTGAAGGTAAACCTCTGTCTTTCCACTTCCCGTCACTCCATGAAGGAGAACGGTTTCACCTTGTCCTATATGTAATAATTTTTCTACATGGGACAGTACTTTTTCTTGTTCTTCCGTAGGAATAAATGGGGTTGTAGAAGCTATTCGTTTATGAGATAGTGGCTCTCGTGAAATTTCCATTTCGTGTACTATAATCAAATTTTTCTTTTGCAAAGTTTGAAAAGAGCTACTAGAGATCTGTAGTACTGATTTTAACTCTTTAATCGGCATAGGACCATTTTCCAAAAGTAGTTCTAGGATTTTTCCTTGAGAAAGCAGCTTTTTACTATTTTTATACTCTCTACACAAGTCATCTATATGTTCTACATCGGGATGCACAGAAGCAATTTGTAATTTTTTGCAAGTTGTTTTTATGCCTGATGGTATAATACAGTGAAGACAGTCTATAAGCGTGCAATGGTATTGTTCTTTCATCCAGTGAGCCAATTGTAACATAGGAATATCAAATAGAGGGACAGGATGGTTAATATCCCAAATTTCTTTGATTTTATGCTCTGGAATACATACTTCATGGGAGAAGCCAGTTATATATCCATTAATTCGTTTATTCCCAGCTCCAAAAGGCACAAGAACACCTATGCCCAGTTGAATATGAGATAGCAGTTTTTCAGGAATTTTATAATGAAAAATACGATCTACTTCACTATGGGATATATCAATAATGACTTCTGCATAGGGTAAGTCCATGATTTTCACCTTCTATAGAATGTAAAAACACCCCTTGGGGTGCATTATTCTATTTCTTTTAATTTAACTTTTCTTTCATACATTTCTTGTACTGCGATGGATACAGGTTTATTAATTGCATTATGGGTTAAGGGTTTTGCTTTATCGATTAATTGACGAGATCTTTTGGCAATAGCGATGACGATAGAATAGCGACTGGTAACCGCAGGATCTTTGCCTTCTACATTATCTTCATTAATAATATTCATAAGATCCGTATAAGATGGATGTAACATTAATGATCATCTCCTTTTGTATATTCTTTCCAAATCTCGTTCCTTTTTGGTTTTAAGTGCTCGGCCCGTACAATACTGTGAATATCACTGACAGCTTTTAAAATCACATCATTGGTAACTACATAATCATACTGAGCTATCAATTTGATTTCTTCTAGGGCACGTTTAATTCTTTTCTCAATAATACATTCATCCTCTGTACCTCTATGGGTAAGTCGACTTCTCAATTCATCTAAAGTAGGAGGAATAACGAAAACAAATATACTCTCTGCATATAAGGATTTAACTTGTAATGCTCCTTGCACTTCTATTTCCAGTATTACATCTTTTCCATTTTGAAGTTGTTCTTCTACATAACTTTTAGGCGTTCCATAATAGTTACCACAAAAATCCGCATATTCCAACATTTCGCCTTGTTCAATCATTTCTTGGAACTGCTCATGGGTGCGAAAAAAATAGTGTATTCCCTCTTCTTCTGTAAAACGAGGTTTTCTTGTAGTCACAGAAATAGATAGGGCATATCGCTCTTTTTGAATTAATTCTTTTACAATGGTTCCTTTTCCTGATCCAGAGGGTCCAGAAATGATAACGAGTATTCCTTTTTGTTTTGGCATCATATATTTTTCACCTATTATTCTTCTATTTCATCTGTATTGTGATCATGATCTTTGGTTGCTAGACGATGCGCTACAGTTTCAGGTTGAACTGCAGATAAAATAATATGATCACTATCTGTAATAATCACAGCACGAGTTCTTCTTCCATATGTTGCATCAATGAGCATACCTCTATCTCTTGCTTCTTGAATAATTCGCTTAATGGGTGCAGATTCAGGGCTGACAATTGCCACTAGGCGATTAGCAGAAACAATATTTCCAAAACCGATATTAATGAGTTTAATACTCATATCTGTGCCTCCTATGTATAATTTTTAGTGAATTATTCAATGTTTTGAACTTGTTCTCTAATTTTTTCGATTTCACTCTTCATATCAATGACCATCTGAACGATTTCCAAATCATTTGCTTTTGATCCAATGGTATTGGCTTCTCGATTCATTTCTTGAATTAAAAAGTCTAACTTTCGCCCAATAGGCTCTTTAGATGAAAGCATTGTCTGAAGCTGTAAAAGATGGCTAGTAAGGCGAACCAATTCTTCATCAATGGCACAGCGATCGGCAAATAAGGTTATTTCAGTAAGTAGTCTGCTTTGATCAAAATCATTTCCAGTTAATAATTCACTGACTCTATTATGCAATCTTTCTTTGTACTCTATGATCACAGAAGGAGAACGCTTTCTTATTTTTTCTACCAACTGTTGAATATATGAAAGCTTTTGCAGTAAATCTTGTTGGATACTAGTTCCTTCCCTCTCTCTCATAGCAATAAATGAATGTAGAGCATCAAGAAGTGCAGGATTTAATAGTTCCCACAAAAATGATTCATCTTCTACATGCTTTTCTGCAGAAATCAGGTCTGGAAATTTTGCCACAAGAGCAATGCTAATATTATCCTTTAGATCATAACGAGTTTGAATTTCTTGAAGTTTCTCCACATAAGAATCTGCTAAAGGTTCATTGATCACAATGTGTACATCTTCTTTGGCATGGGTTTCAAATGATATATACACATCCGTTTTTCCTCTGGATATTTGAGATTGAAGCGTTTTTCGAATTCGTTCCTCCAATATATTCATCATCCTAGGAAGCTTAATCGTAATATCATTATAGCGATGATTGACTGCTTTAATCTCCACAGTAAATGTACGGTTTTGATGGCAGTATTCACCTCGTCCATAACCAGTCATACTTCTGAGCATAGTATTCATCTCATTTCTTCTTTTCCTGTATTATAACGTACTCCTATATCCAAGTCAATAAAGACTCATCTTTATAAAAGTAAGTTGTAATGGTATACTATACTTGTCTATTTTCCACCAATAAGGGGGAAATCTATACATAGCATAAACTTTCGGATTTCAGAAAAAGTATGTGGTGGTAAGGCAAATATATAAATCTGGAAACAACTGCAACAAAGGAGCGCATCCCAGATTTCAACTAAACTTACCCTTTGCACAAGCGCGATTTTGCAGTTGTTGGAAGA
>CALKRZ010000240.1 GCA_937989765.1 uncultured Clostridia bacterium
TGCCTGTGGCAAAAGAAGTAAAGTCATGCTCCCCAACCAAATGCTCAGAAGCTTTTATCATGGCATTTATATCTAAAGGTTTAGGGATATGATGCGTATATTTTCGGTGAAATACCGTAGGGATTGGATCATTCCAAATCCTATACATATATTCTTTGGACTTTCCGTTATACCGACTGTGAAATCGTTCATCTACTTCTTCTACTTCTTTTATGGCAATATCCTTGGGCAAGTATTGATTCATATAATTTCTTATATCCATCACAGGCATTGCACAGGTAGTTTTAAAGTTAGCGACTTGATGTTGGGCATGAACCCCTGCATCCGTCCTACCAGATCCGATAATCTCTACTGTCTCTCCTGTCATCTTAGACAGTACTTCTTCCAGTTTTCCTTGAATAGTATTCGGATTAGTAAGTCTCTGCCATCCATCATATCTGCTTCCATCATATTCTAGTACCAATTTAATATTTCTAAGTGTTGTCATACCATTTTCTCTCCTATCCTAGCATGGCTCCTTGTCGAATTTCTCTCAAAATCTGATCAATGAGTCGGCTGGCTTCTGTTTTTGTATAGGTTGTAATTTCTCGATCTAAATTTTTATTATGAGAACGAACAAGACTCTGTAAATATTTTTTTTGCCTGTCTGTGATCATGTCTTGCTTCGGAGGCGTCCATGTCATTTGTCGTGCAGTAAAACTCTCTGGTGCATGCTCATAAAACTGCTCCTGCAAACAACGAAAAAGTGCATACGTAGCCCTGGCATCATGAACCGCCCGATGGGCTTGGGTGAGGGAAATATTATAATGTTCACACAAGCCACCTAAACTTCTGCTAGGCAATCCTTTCAAAAACTTTCTCGCTATGGTGAGTGTATCCACGGCTTGTTTATTAAAAGCAAGCCCTTCCTTTACACAACTTGCTTTAATAAAACTATAATCAAAAGATATATTATGCCCAAGGATTATATCTTCTTCACAAAACGCCAAAAATTCTGGAAGGACTTCTTCTATCCGTGGCTGATTTGCGATCATAGCATCCGTAATTCCTGTAATATCTGTGATTCTAGGGGGAATGCATACCCCAGGATTTACCAAAGTGCTCAACTCACTCGTAATTTTCCCACCTCTAATTTTGATAGCACCAATCTCAATAATCCGATCATTCAAGGGGCTAATCCCCGTAGTCTCTACGTCAAATACAATCATGTTCAGAAGATCTTCACTTTTTCCCATCATACTACCTTTCTATGGTTCACCATACCTTTTTATTGGTGGTTCTGATCAGTTTCATTACTTCTTCGATTCCACTCTTTATATGACTGCTCTCCATTTTGGCGATATATTGTGCTCGATTTTGATACACTTCCAAAGCACCTTGTACGATCGTTTTCTCGGTCATAGACTCTTCTAAAATCATCTTGCTATAGCCTTGTTTTTCAAACGACCTGGCATTTAAGATCTGATCTCCTCTGCTAGCCTTACCGGATAATGGAATGAGAAGATTAGGTTTTCGGAGGGCTAATAGTTCAGAAAGCGTATTCGCACCTGCTCTAGATATCACAATATCAGTGACTGCAAAAACATGGGGGAGATCTGCTGAAATATACTCAAACTGCTTGTATCCTCGTACCCCTATTAATTTAGCATCTATATTTCCTTTACCGCATATATGCACCACTTGAAAAGTCTGAAGCAGCACTGGAAGCGCCTTTCTTATGTAGGAGTTGACTTTTATAGAACCTATGCTTCCTCCTATGATCATAGCTACTGGCTTATGATGAAAGAACTCGCAAAGCTCCAATCCCACATCCCTACTCCCTTCAAATATTTCAGAACGAATAGGGCTACCCGTCAGCACACCCTTTCCTCTTGGAACATGCTTTAGCGTCTCTGGGAAGTTTACACACACTTTTGTTGCAAATGGAATGGCGATCTTGTTGGCTAACCCAGGAGTCATATCTGATTCATGGATAACGACTGGCACCCCATTGAGTTTACTACCTATGACGACGGGCACAGTGACAAAACCACCCTTAGAAAATACAATATTGGGTTTTAATTTGGCAATCAGCTCTTTGGCTTCACGCATACCTTTTAAAACCTGTAAGGGATCTGTAAAATTTTTCGTATCAAAATATCTTCTAAATTTACCTGAAGAAATACCATAATAGGGAATGCCTTCCCCTTGAATTAGACCTTTTTCGATACCCCCATGGGTTCCAATATAATGCACATCCCAACCTTCTTTTTGTAGCTTAGGAATGAGTGCAAGGTTGGGAGTTACGTGACCTGCGGTACCACCGCCTGTAAGTATGATTCGCTTCAACATTCCCTCTCCTCTCTATGATAATAACTGATCTTTCTTATTCTCTATAGATTTATAATTAATTATACTTTATGCATTCCAGTTGTTTGTTTATATTGTATCACATTTCCCATGAGAAAATATAGCTTCACTAAAACATTTTTAAACAATTTTAGTTCTAAAAATCCTTTGCATCGATCATACTAGGAAAGTAGTGGTTTATTTCTTTGACTTGCAAGAAGAATTATGATACAGTTTTTCTAGTTATTACCATTTTAATATCCTTGAGTGCAAAGGAGGACTTATAGAATGTGCGGCTTTTGTGGCTTTACAGGAAATACAGCAGATAAGACAGTAACCCTAACTCATATGATGAATACCATAATCCACCGAGGTCCAGATAGCGAAGGAACACATATAGATGACCAAATCGCACTTGGCTTCCGCAGGCTTAGTATTATCGGGCTAGAAGATGGCGCTCAGCCTATGTATAATGAAACCAATGATTTAGTTTTAGTATTTAATGGAGAAATTTATAACTATCAAACGATCAAAGAAGAATTGCTTCGTAGGGGACATATATTCAAAACGCATGCCGATTCTGAGGTATTACTTCATTCCTATGAGGAGTATGGTACACATATGCTGACTCATCTTCGCGGTATGTTTGCTTTTGCCATTTGGGATGAAAAAAAACAAACGCTTTTTCTGGCTAGGGATTTTTTTGGCATTAAGCCTTTATATTATACATATATACATGGTGATTTACTATTTGGATCAGAAATCAAAAGTATCCTTGCACATCCTTCCTATCAAAAAGAATTAAATGTAGATGCACTACAGAGCTATCTCACTTTTCAATACTCTCCCCTACCAGAAACATTTTTCAAGGGGATTTTTAAATTACCTCCCGCTCATTTCCTACTCTTTACACATAATAAGATAGAGCTTACACGATATTGGGAACCTGTATTTTCTAAAGACGAAAAGCCTTTGGATCAAACAGTAGATGAGATTGATGTAGGAATGAAAGAATCCATCAAAATGCATAAAGTGAGTGATGTGGAAGTTGGATGTTTTCTCTCTAGTGGAGTAGACTCTAGTTATGTAGCCGCCTGTTTCCAAGGGGATAAAACATTTACTGTCGGCTTTGACTACGAAAAATACAATGAGATTGAGTATGCAAAAGCTTTATCCAAGGAGATCGGCATTGATAATTATCATAAGCTGATTACTACAGAAGAATACTGGTCTATTCTCCCCACAGTGCAGTATCACATGGATGAGCCTTTGGCTGACCCTTCCGCTGTAGCCCTATACTTTGTCAGCGAACTAGCGAGCCATCATGTGAAGGTCGTATTATCCGGCGAAGGGGCTGATGAGCTTTTTGGAGGCTACAATATTTACAAAGAACCTTTAGATTTATATCCTATTACAAGGCTTCCCATGATAGTTCGCAGATGCTTAGGCAAACTAGCCTCCCTACTCCCTATAGAAATGAAAGGCAAAAATTATCTCATCCGAGGCAGCAAGACCCTAGAAGAACGATTTATCGGAAATGCATTTATGTTTACTGAGAAAGAAAGATCAAAGCTTCTAAAACATCAAATAAAGGGATATCGCCCTATGGAATTAACCAAGCCTTATTATGATAAGGCTAGTTCTTGGGATGATATTACAAAAATGCAGTATTTGGATATCCATATGTGGATGCCAGGAGATATTTTATTGAAAGCAGATAAAATGAGTATGGCCCATTCCTTAGAACTTCGAGTGCCTTTTTTAGACAAAGAACTTTGCCGTATTGCTACCAAAATCCCTGTACAGTATCGAGTAAATAAAGAGAACACAAAATACGCTATGCGACTCGCAGCCAAGCGTAATCTCCCCGAACATATAGCCAACAAAAAGAAACTCGGCTTTCCAGTACCTATTCGCATTTGGCTTCGGGAAGAAAAATATTATACGATTGTAAAAAAAGCATTTACTTCTTCCTCTGCCAAAGCATACTTTCATACGTCTGCACTCCTTAGACTCCTGGACGACCACTATCAGAATAAAAAAGATCATAGCCGAAAGATCTGGGTGATCTATATGTTTTTACTATGGCATAAACAATTCTTTGCATAAACGCATCTCTACAAAAGTATATGGTAAGGCAAATATATAAATCTAGAAGCAGCTGCAAAATCGCGCTTGTGCAAAGGATAAGTGTAGTTGCAATCTGGGACGCGCTCCTTTGTTGCAGTTGTTTCCAGATTTATATATTTGCCTTACCACCACATACTTTTGCAGAGATCCGTATAAAAAAAGAGCGCATAGACGCTCTTTTTTTATGCTTTCTTGTTTATTTTCTCTTTCCTAAGATGCGTAGAAGAAATAGAAACAAATTAATAAAATCTAGATATAGGGTTAAAGCGCCCATAATAGCGATATTCTTTACTTTTTCGGTGCCATAAAAAGCATTGTGATACTGTTTTATTTTTTGGGTATCATAAGCAGTCAGCCCTAAGAATATTGCTATGCCCGCATAGGATATAAACCAATAAAGAGCAGGGCTTCTTAAGAACAAATTAACTACACTGGCAATAATAATACCGATAAGACCCATAAAGAATAATGAACCTGCGGTTGTAAGATCTGCTTTCGTTGTCAATCCATATACACTCATTGCTCCAAATGCTGCCGCTGCAAAAACAAAAGTAGATGCAATAGAAGCTTGGGTATAGAGCGCAAAAATTACGGATAGTGTAATCCCATTGAGTGCCGCATACCCTAAAAATGCCAATACTGCTGTACTATACGCCATATGCATCACTCTACGAGATAAGAAGATGACGACCCCTATTTCTACCAAAAACAAAATCAGCATCGCAGGGCCGTTCAATATTACATTGAACAATGGGGTAGAAAGCGTAATTGTTGCAGTTAAAGCAGTGATGATCAATCCAAAAAACATCCAACCATATACTCTAGCCATATGTTCTGAAGCTGCACTATCCTGTTCATATCCATTCGCACGATCAAATTCATTCATACTTTACTCCTCCTTTTACCTATATACACCTATAGTATTTTCGAGATCTGTCCTGCAATACTTTTTAATTCTTCATCTGTTGGTTTCATTGCTTCCCAGTGGATTTTCACCGTATCATCTGCATATCTAGGGATTAAATGCAAATGAAAGTGAAATACCGTCTGACCTGCAATCGCTCCATTGTTCTGTAGTATATTAAGCCCCTCTAGTGGAAGCGCACGCCTCATTACTTTCGCCATATGCGCTGCCAATGCAAAAAGTCTTCCCGCGAGTTCTGAATCCATTTCAAAGATATTTTCTACATGTTCCTTCGGTATGATTAATACATGTCCTCTGGTCGCTGGAAATTTGTCTAAGACTACTCTAAACTCACTATTTTCAAAAATAGTAGCACTTTCAAATTCACCATACACCAACTTGCAAAATAAACAATCTTGTTTTTTCATTCCTCTACTCCTTTCCTCTGCTTTACAGCTATACCCACAATAAGATCATCTGTTTAGCAGTATATCCTCACGTAGTGTTTTTTATTATACCATATTTCCAAAAAAAAATAATAAATTTCACAAAAAAAAACAAGCCTGCTTATTGCCCAGCTTGTCCATTATAGTCATGCAGCTTTTGATGTGTTATGCACAGCAGATTTATTTTGTGTGTCACTTTTAAATATATACCAGTACATCGCCCCTACAAAAAGAGACCCTCCGATAATATTACCAATAGTAACAGGAATCAGATTATTAATAAAAAATCCTCTCCATGTTAAGGTTGACAAGGCCTCTGCCTGCAGATGGCTTGCTTCTACATATAAGTGGTTCGCTTTGGCAAAAATCCCTGCTGGGATATAGTACATATTCGCCACACTATGTTCATATCCAGAAATCACAAATGCAAATATTGGGAAAAAGCCTGCCAATACTTTACCTGCTATATCTTTGGCTGCATACATAACCCATACACCCAAGCAAACAATTACATTACACATAATGCCTAATACCAAAGCCCGTCCAAAAGGTAGGGAAGTTTTATATGCAGCTGTCTTTATATGATATGCACCTAAAGCGCCTCCAGACAAATCAAACATCCCACTGTAGCTTTCCATCCAAGCAAACAATACTGCGCCTACCATATTTCCAAAATAAACCACAATTAGGTTTTTTACCATCTCCATCAGCTTTACCTTACGATCCAATACTGCCACTGAGATTAAACAATTTCCTGTAAATAATTCTGCTCCTGCAATGACAACCAATATTAAACCCACAGGGAAGATGACCCCTGCTAATGTTTTTGACAAACCCTTGTTGGCAATATCATGTATTGCCGTGCTGCTGGCAATAGCTCCTAGTGAAACAAAAACCCCAGCCATAAATGCTAACATAAACTGCTGCATAAATGATCTTTTCACTTTTTTAACCCCTGTTTCAATCGTGTATTCGACTATTTCAGGCGGTGTTAAATACCCAACACTCATAATTCCCTCTCCCTTCAAAGCGTTAAAATTATAGCATTTATTGTATACATTATGCAAGCATATTTGACAAAAATTTAATGTTTTCTTTATTTTTTTCATGCATTTCTCAAAATCTCTCTGCATCTTTTCTCTATACTATCCTATTTTATTCGCAAACGCTGTATTTAGCAAGAAAAAAAGTATGGAAATCCATACCCCTTAGGCGACTGAAAGAAAAAACTTTGCAAAATAGACCAGCAGACTGCAAAGTTTTTTTGAAGTTGCCTCATTGCATTATATGTAAATAAATGGTAATATACTGTAGAAGGTTATACTATGAGGGTTGGAGTGAACACTATGTCTACTTATACCATTACTTTCTTTCAGAGATTTTCCCAGTTGTATGATGCATATCTTGAGCACTACCATAAGACACTTGAGTCTTCCTTATGTGCCACAGAGAAAGTTTCTCACATAGAACAAATTACAGCAGGCATTGCTCATGAAATACGTAATCCTCTGGCATTGATTAAAGCAAACTTACAGTTTATGCAGCTCTCAGATACTCATACAGCATATACCAAAAATTACACTATGATCTACCGAGAACTAGATCGAGTAGATGACCTCATCTCCGAATTTTTAGAGTTCACCAAGCCACAAGACTTTACTTTAACCTGCCTTCCTCTGCACCCACTCCTCCTTGAAACACTACAACTATTTATGGTGAATGCCTCTGCTCAACACATCCAAATACAGACCACATTATGTGCTTCTGCGCCTCATATATTAGGAAACCGCAACCGTTTAGAGCAAGTCTTCATTAATATATTCAAAAATGCTATAGAGGCTATGGATGCACAAGGGACTCTTACCCTATCTACATCGATTGACCATCAGTCAGTACTGATCTGTATACGAGATACCGGCATAGGAATCCCTTCCGATCTCCTCTGTCAAACAGGCTCTCCTTTCTTTACCACAAAGAAAAATGGAACAGGCTTAGGTTTATCCATTTGCCACAAAATCATTGCCCATCACCATGGCATCCTGTCTATCTATAATAACCCTGATAAAGGAAGTAGCCGCCATAGGTAAACACTTGCAGGTTTTCTTTAAATTTCATGAGGTTGGCTCCCTG
>CALKRZ010000241.1 GCA_937989765.1 uncultured Clostridia bacterium
ACACATTGAAATTTTAAAAATCAGGATCTCAGAAAAAGTATGTGGTGGTAAGGCAAATATATCAATCTGGAAACAACTGCAACAAAGGAGCGCGTCCCAGATTTCAATTAAACTTACCCTTTGCACAAGCGCGATTTTGCAGCTGCTTCTAGATTTATATATTTGCCTTGCCACATACTTTTTCTGAGATCCGCATTTTATAGATATGCTTTAAACTTTTGTTCAATATCTTTGATTAATTTATATTCGATGGAGTCTACCAAGGCAATCCAGCTGGCTTCAATAATATCCGTGGATACCCCTACAGTACTCCAAATACTTTCTCCGTCTGTAGATTCTAACAATACACGTACCTTTGCCGCTGTAGCTGCCTGCGTATCCATAACACGTACCTTATAATCTGTGAGATGGACTTTAGAAAGCTCTGGATAAAATACTTCTAAGGCTTTGCGAAGAGCTTTATCCAGTGCATTCACAGGACCATCCCCTTCTGCTGCCGTGATCTCACATTTGCCGTCCACTTTTACTTTGATGAGTGCCGAAGAACTATACTCACTCTGAGATGGCTGCTCTCCAATAATCTTAAAGTGCTCTAACTCAAAAAATGGTTTATATTTTCCGAGCTGTTTTCGAATAACTAATTCAAAGGTGCTTTCTGCCCCCTCAAACTGATAGCCCATATGTTCTAGTTCTTTCAATCGATCCATGATCATCTGTGTCTCTTGGGAATCTTTTGTAAGCGTAGGATTCACTTTTTGAATCTTAGAAAGAATGGTGGTTCGTCCTGATACCTCGGACATTAAAAATCTTCGTTCATTGCCTACGAGTTCTGGATTTATATGTTCGAAAGAATGAGAGGCCTTGTTTACCCCATCAATATGCATCCCACCCTTATGGGCAAACGCACTATTGCCGATATAGGGATCCCGCTCATCTAGCGTGATATTGGCTATTTCTGCCATCAGTCTGGCTACGGAAGTCAGATTTTGTATTTGCTCCTTAGGAATGCAGTCATATCCTTTCTTCAGTTGAAGATTGGGTATGATCGTACTGAGATTGGCATTGCCACATCGTTCTCCAAATCCTATATATGTTCCCTGTACATGGCTAGCGCCTGCTTCTACAGCCATAATCGAGTTTGCCACAGCCATACCACAGTCATTATGGCAGTGGATTCCTACTGGCACTGAAAAACTTTCTACCACCTTTTTGGTGATTTCATACACTTCACTCGGGAATGCCCCTCCATTGGTTTCACAGAGTACGAGACAATCTGCTCCCCCTGCTATTGCAGCTTCTAGTGCTTTGAGCGCATACGCAGGATTGGATTTGTATCCATCAAAAAAATGTTCTGCATCAAATATGACTTCTTTCCCTTTTTGTTTGAAAAAGTGAATCGTATCTTGAATCATAGAAAGATTTTCATCTACTGTAGTTTTTATAATATCTGTCACATGAAAATCCCATGTCTTGCCAAATATCGCTACAGCAGGTGTATTCGCTGTCAGTAGCGATTGCACGTTATTATCGTCTTCTACCCTACTATCTCTTCGTCTAGTACTGCCAAAAGCAGTCAGTTTTGCCTGCTTAAGATCTAAACGCTCCACCCGTTTAAAAAATTCTAGATCCTTGGGATTGGAGCCGGGATTGCCCGCTTCGATATAGGCAACCCCCAACTGATCCAATGCTTTTACGATCTTGACTTTATCTTCTACAGAAAAAGAAATACCTTCTGCCTGTGCCCCATCTCTTAGGGTAGAATCAAAAATATCTACTTTCATAGGCATACGCATGCTCCTTCCTGCAGCGTTGCTTCATACAGCATCTTATTCACCGCATTGACATACGCCTTGACACTGGCTTCTACTACATCCGTGCTTAGTCCTCTACCTGTAAAGAGTTCTTCTTCCATGCGAATCTTTACTACGACTTCCCCTTGGGCATCTTTTCCTTCGGTCACAGAATGGAGTACATAATCCTCCAAGGTAAAGGGAATCCCTACGATCTTATCGATGGCTTTAAATGCCGCATCTACAGGACCATCTCCCGTGGATACTTCTTCCACTTCTTCGTCATTTTTGATCAACTTGACAGATGCTGTAGAAGTAATCGTATTGCCACTGTTGATCACAAACCGTTCTAGATGATATACTTCGGGGATCTCCACAGACTTTTCTTCTACTAATGCCTCTAGATCTCGATCCTGCACTACTTTCTTTTTATCTGCCAATATCTTAAACTCTTTAAATGCCGCATCCAGTTCTTCTTTGGTTAAACTATATCCTAATGTTTTTAATCGATCATCAAATGCATGGCGGCCGGAATGTTTTCCTAGCACCATTTTATTCTGAGATAATCCAATAGACTCTGGTGTCATAATCTCATAGGTGCTTTTTTCTGCTAGCACGCCATGTTGATGAATCCCTGACTCATGCGCAAAAGCATTTGCACCGACTACCGCTTTATTCGGTTGAACCTGAACCCCTGTTAAAGTGGAGATTAGACGACTAGAACGATAGATCTGGGTCGTATCAATACGGGTTTCTAAGTCAAATAAATGTTTTCTTGTATGAAGTGCCATCACGATTTCTTCTAGAGCTGCATTCCCTGCCCGCTCTCCAATCCCATTGATGGTACATTCTAACTGGGTCGCGCCTGCTCTGGCTGCTGCTAAGGTATTGGCTACCGCCATCCCTAGATCATTGTGACAGTGTACAGAAATATCCACTAGGTCTACATTGGGCACATTATTTTTGATCCCTGCAATGAGATCATAATACTCGCATGGGGTCGTATATCCTACGGTATCTGGTACATTTATAACAGTAGCCCCTGCCGCGATGACTGCTTCAAATATCTTATATAAAAACTCTGGATGACTTCTAGAAGCATCTTCTGCTGAAAATTCTATATCATTACAATACTTCTTTGCATATCTCACCATTTCTACCGCTCTATTTAGTACATCCTCTGGTTTCATCTTGAGCTTATGCTGCATATGAATATCCGATGTAGCGATAAATGTATGAATTCTAGGCTGTGCAGCGCCTTTTACTGCTTCCCAAGCTCGATCTATATCCTGCGTAAGCGCTCTGGCGAGACTAGCTACGGTACAGTCTTTCACTGTATCCGCGATAGCTTTAACTGCTGCAAAATCTCCTGGTGATGCGATTGCAAAACCTGCCTCTATCACATCCACCTTTAATCTCTCTAACTGTTTTGCCACTTCAAGTTTTTCTTGAAGGTTCATACTGCAGCCCGGTGACTGTTCTCCATCCCGTAAGGTGGTATCAAAGATTTTTATTTGTTTTGCCATCTTACATCCCCCTACCTATACATATTATTTCTTTAACCAGCTCATCATCTTTCTTAATTCTTTTCCTACGACTTCGATTTGATGTTCTTCTTCTATTCTTCTTCTAGCCGTAAATGCTGGACGATTTGCTTGATTTTCTAAAATCCAATTTTTTGCAAAAGTTCCATCTTGGATTTCTGCCAATACTTTTCTCATTTCATTTTTGGTATCTTCTGTAATAATTCGTTTTCCTACGGAATAATCTCCAAACTCTGCTGTATCACTGATGGAATATCTCATATAGCTTAATCCACCTTGGTTTACTAGATCCACAATCAGTTTCATTTCATGCATACATTCAAAATACGCACTTTCTGGTTGATATCCAGCTTCAATCAGTACTTCAAAACCTGCTTTCATCAGTTCAGATACGCCACCACATAGTACTGCTTGCTCACCGAATAAATCTGTTTCTGTTTCTTCTTTAAAGGTCGTTTCTAGAATCCCTGCACGAGCACCACCCACTCCTGCTGCATAAGCAAGCGCTAAATCCTTCGCATTTCCTGTTGCATCTTGATGAACAGCGATCAAGCAAGGTACGCCTCTACCTTCTTGGTATTGACTTCTTACCGTATGACCAGGTCCCTTAGGGGCTACCATAAATACATTTACATCTGATGGAGGTACGATTTGACCGTAGTGGATATTAAAACCATGCGCAAATACTAAAGACTTTCCTGCTTTTAAGTTTGGTTCGATACTGTCTTTATATAATTTTGCTTGTTTTTCATCATTAATCAAAATCATGATCATATCTGCTTGCGCTGCTGCATCCGCCGCCACCGTTACTTTTAATCCTGCATCTTCTGCTAGTTTCCAAGACTTACTTCCTTCATATAATCCAATGATTACGTCTACGCCTGATTCATGTAGATTTAAAGCATGCGCGTGACCTTGGCTACCATATCCAATCACCGCTACCGTTTTTCCTTTTAATAATTCCAGATTACAATCTTCACCATAATATAATTTTGCCATTTTCTATTCCTCCTCATATTTTTTATGTTCTTTGATTTCCATATTGCCTCGCTCTAGTGCAGTAAGCCCAGTGCGGACGATCTCTTTGATGCCATACGGCTCCATGAGTTCAAGAAATGCAGCTATTTTTCCTTCATCCCCAGTGATTTCTGCTGTGAGGGACTCATTGGCCACATCAATGATTTTGGCCCTGAAAATATCTACAATCTCTATGATAGAAGCCCTATGGGCTGCCTCTGAGCGAATCTTAATCAGTGCCAGTTCTCTGTATACTGATTGATTGGGCTTTAGTTCAATGATTTTGATCACATCAATCAGCTTGTTTAATTGCTTTTTGATCTGCTCTAAGATATAATCATCTCCCCGTACCACGATCGTCATACGGGAGACATCGGGATCTTCTGTAACACCTACGGATAAACTGTCGATATTATACCCTCGGCGGCTAAAGAGCCCAGATACCCGACTCAGTACCCCTGATTGATTTTCAACCAGTACGGATAGTACATGTCTATTCATACTTCATCCCCCTTTCTTTCCCTATCATAATGTGCTCTCTTCAGAATCCACCAAGCATTCTAAGAGATATGGTTCCTGAGCCTGTAGGGCTTCTTCAAAAGCTGCCTGCAAGTCTTCATTACGAGTAATTCTTCTGCCTTTCATTCCATAGGCTTCTGCCAGTTTCATAAAATCAGGATTGTGCTCCAAAAATACTCCATAGCGATTGCCATATGTTCGATCTTGCAGTTCTCGTACCATGCCTAGCCTTTGATTATTGAACAATAGAATAACCAGTGGAAGCTTGTGGGTTTTTATGGTTCCCAGCTCATACATACTCATTTGAAAGCTGCCATCCCCCATCACTGCCACCACTTGTCGATGGGGTACACCCATCTTTACGCCTACTGCTGCAGGCAGGCTATATCCCATCGTGCCGAGTCCTCCGGAAGTAAGATATTTCCTCTCCCCTTTTATACAGAAGTTTCTGGCTGCCCACATTTGGTTTTGTCCTACATCTGCCACCAATATAGCCTCTTCATCGACTATTTCTGATAACAATTGAATTGCATACTTAGGATTTACCATGGCACCCATTTCAAAAGTCTGTTTGCCCTGTTCCTTCCAAGCATTTAGATCCTTTATCCATTCTTCTGTATCTAGGTTTTCGATGCCTTCATATAAACACTGCAGTATATGCTTGCAATCCCCCACTACAGGAATAAGAACCCCTAGATTTTTTCCGATTTCTGCAGGATCAATATCGATATGGATGATATCGGCATGTTTGGCAAATACTTCTGCCCCTCCTGTGGCTCGATCTCCAATTCGAGCCCCAATAAATACGACGACATCCGCTTGGGCTACTGCTCGGTTGGCAAAAGGAAAACCATGAGATCCTATCATTCCCATATAATAGGGATGTTCGGTAGGCAAGCATCCCACCCCCATAAGGGTATGTACTACGGGTATTTTTGCCTTTTCTACAAAGTCTTTTAACTCTTTTTCACTCTTTGCGAGGCTAATACCCCCTCCGGCTACAATAAGAGGCCGCTTACTGCTTTTGAGCCTTTTCAAGGCCCGTTTGATCTGTCCTGCATGGCCTTTGACTGTAGGCTTATACCCACGGATCTGAACTGTTTCTGGATAGTCAAATACAATGTGTTCCTCTTGTAGATCCATAGGAATATCCACCAATACAGGACCCGGTCGTCCTGTTCCTGCAATATGAAATGCTTCTTTCATGATTCTTGGTATTTCCTTGGCTTCTTTTATAAGGTAGCTGTGTTTGGTAAAAGGTTCTGTAGCCCCAGTGATATCCACCTCTTGAAACACATCGCGCCCAATCATATTGGACCTTACTTGACCTGTTAGTACTACAAGAGGGATAGAGTCCATGTAGGCTGTCGCAATGCCCGTAATCAGATTGGTAGCACCTGGACCTGAAGTACCTATGCAGACTCCAACTGTACCCGTTGCCCTGGCAAATCCACTCGCACTATGGACTGCCGCCTGTTCTTGACGAACGAGTATATGACGCATGTCTGAATTCCTTAGGGCTTCATATAATGGAAGCACTGCGCCTCCAGGATACCCAAACACTGTATGAACGTTTTCTTGCTTTACACACTGTATGATGGCATCTGCAGCTTTCATCTCTTTTACCTCCTTTTTTTATAAAATTATATAAAAAAACCCTCACCCTAAAGTTAACCTAAAGGGACGAGGGATTTATTCCACGTGATACCACCCTAATTCATCTTTGCTTCACAGCAAAAATCTCAACAAGTTCAATCAAACTTGTGCCTATAACGGGGCTTACCGTTTATCTCCTACTCTGGTCATTCGGAGTAACTGCTTGGGAGGGATTCGTATTTTACCATTATATCGGTTTTCACCAACCACCGACTCTCTGAAATAAATATGCAAAATACCTGTCTCCTTCATTGCATTTATCTGAAAATTATATTTAATTTTATAAGTATTTTAGCAGGAATTTAGCTAAATGTCAATACGTTTTTTATTGTTTTTCATTTCCTTTTATTTACAGTTACTTCTTATAGGAACAACATATATGATAGTATAGTACTCATACCCTCAAAAACATAATCATCATTACGAACTGTATAGTATGGAGGTGTCCAAATAGTGTCCATAAGCGAATTACAAGAGGAAATCAAAAAATGTAGAGAGACTCCTTCCTATAGAAATATATTTATGGAGGCACATAAAAATTTCATACTACAATGCATTTCACAGGTAACAAAACGATATGTAGACATTTATAACGATGAGGAATACAGTATAGGACTTTTAGCATTTCACGAAGCAATTGATCAATATGATCTATATCAGAATGTTTCTTTTCTTTCCTTTGCAAGCCTAGTCATCCGACGAAGGATCATTGATCATATTCGTGCACAACAGAAATACAAATTGATCCTGCCTATGTCCTCCTTTTCTCATGATGATGAAGAAAACATAGGTATAGAAAATCTAGTCACAGTACACTTCGATGAATACTTTGAAATATCTATATCCAAAGAAGAAATATTGCTCCTCACCCAAACCCTGCTCCAGTACAAAATATCTTTTTCAGATTTAGTACGGCTTACGCCCAAACACAAAGATACCAAAAAAAGGGTATTCTCTATCGTACACATCATTTTACAGAATCCAGCTTTTTTAAACTTTTTACTCCAAAATAAAAAGCTTCCTATAGCTCTACTCTGCAAAGAGATTTATATCAGTCGTATTACTATAGAACGGCATCGTAAATATATTATCGCCATGACTATACTATTATCAGGTCCCTATGAAAATCTGCAGAAATATGTAAAGGAGGTACACAATCTATGAAAAAAGCAATGATTATGGAAGTTCATCGTACCCACTTGGTTGTACTTACCCCTTTAGGAGAATTCCAAAAAGTCCATAGGACAAATAATAGCTTACAAATAGGAGATCAAGTGCTTTTAGATCCTATTACCACCTCATCCAGTTGGAAACCTTATAGAATTATGGCTGCTGTATTACTCATCTTTTTTTTAATCACTGGTGGTATGATGACTTATTCGCCAGTATATGCCTATGTATCCGTAGACATAAATCCTAGCGTGGAAATCGCTGTGAATTCCCACTGGGAGCCTATTTCCATCTCCTCCAAAAATGAACAAGGAAAAAAGATCCTACAAAGTTTTTCTACTAAAAAAGTTCCTCTAGATTCCCTATTAAAAGAGATGGTGGCGCAAGCTACACATCAAGGATACTTATCAGAGGATAAGCGTACGATATTACTCACTGTCGTGTATAAGGGTTCCCCACTGCCTGTAGCAAACTCCTTAGATCAGGCTGTAGAAATCTATGCACAGGAAATCCTAGATACTACTCCTCTAGATCTTCATATATATATACAAATTAGCTCTATGGAGACTCGAAAGGCTGCCAGCAAAGAAAACCTTTCAACAGGCCAATACACCCAAATCCATACACCAGAACAAATCAAGGATTCCAAAAAGCCTTTACAGAAAAAGTCAGTTAAAATCCAAGAAAAAAATCAGAAAGTTACTGCACCTACGTCTTTACCCAATGAAATAAAGTGGTTAAAAGAAGAATTAAAAGATGCTGTAAAAAATCAAAAAGTTGATAATCCAGTAAAGGCTAATCCTAATCCTAATGCAAAGGTTAATACTAAAGTAAAAGTTGAACCGAAAGTAAATGCTGAAAAAAAGGAACCGAAAAATCAGAAACTCTCTCCCAAAGCAGAAAAACTACAAAAAAATAACAAAGAATACCAAAAAAACAAAAATAACTAGGCCTTTTGTCCCATATTTTTATCACTACCCTCTAAAAAATATTAACCTCTCCGAATTATTTAGTATAAAAATCTTAAGGAGTGATGTATGATGAAAAAAAGCAGATATATTGTAACCTCAGCTCTAATAATAGTAGTAGCCCTAAGCAATATCGCCTACGGAAAACCTATAAAAAAGGCACAACCTACCCCTCCTACGTCTATTGAGAAAGCACAGGTTCAAAAACAAATCCCACAAAATAAGGGGCAGCAAAAAAAGGATGAAGTTTTTCTCAAGTTTCAGGAGAAAGTAAAGCAATCAGAACAAAAACGTAGACAAACCGAAAAACCTTTTTCTACCAACCTACAAGGAGATGAGTTGAAACTTCAAACCCATCTGGAAAAAGAAATAGAAGTAGAAAAGAATCTGCAGGAAATGATAGGTACAGTAAGTCATTCTGTGTATGATACTAGTAGCCGTCAAAGAGGGTTATTGAGTCTTGTTCAAAAACTAGATGGAAAAACAGATCCTAAATCCTTAACCAGACTAACCATCCTATATAGAAATCTGGGGCAGTATGATCAAGCACTGGGTACACTAAAGTTATTACAAACTAAAGATCCTATGAACAAAAAAGCACTCATCTTATCTGCTCAAATATATCGAGATATGAAACAGTATGAAGAAGCAACAAAGCAAGCTGCCACTTTACAATCTACATATCCTGAAATGGATTTGACTGCATTTATGGCTCTATTGAAAGAGGAATCAGGAGATATAAAAGGTTCCATAGATGAACTAAAAAAAGGGATCAAGTTATCTCCTACTGTACAAGATCTATACAAAAAGGTAGGACAACTCTACCATGCCTTGGGACAATCTGGAATAAAACTATTTATTGATGGGGAAATGCCTGAAATGGATGTAGCGCCTCTTGTAACGAAGGGTAGAACTTTAGTACCAGCTAGAGCTGTAAGCGAAAGCCTAGGCGCTGTAGTCGAATATGATAAAGCCCGAAATACTGCTATTGTAGAAAAAGATACCACTCACATAGAATTTCCTATAGGCGTCAATAAAGCCATCGTAAATGGCACAGAAATTACGCTTGAGGTACCCTCCTTACTAGTGAATGGCCGCCTTCTCGTACCTATTCGATTTATCACCGAAATATTACAAGGAGAAGTAACCTATGATAAAGAAACAAATGTCGCAGTGATCATGAGCCAAGAAATTATACGTGAAATGAGTTCTGTAGATAGTATAGCTGAATAATAAATAAGGATTTTTAATCAAGAAATCAATTTAGCTTGTATACACCGCATCTATATCGGTACCTAAAAAGACAGGCATCTAATTTCGATGCCTGTCTTTTACTCTGCCTTAATTTAATATTTCTTAGTGTAAGAGCTTCATTACTGTTTGATTAACTCAATATCATCCACATAAAAGTATGAACCTATTCCTGCATTTTTCCAGATAAATATCTGCGCATAGCTGGTGCCAGTCGGTGCTGTAACTGGTAACTCCTTATAGGTATATTCCGTTTCCGTATATTCTATAGCGTTAAGGGATAGCTGGTTATTGGATGCATCATAGAATCTAATGCGTGTCAAACCGGTCTCACCGCTTGCTCCTACTTTTCCCCAACCGCTTAATACATAGCTTGAACCTTCTTCTATATCTGTCCGTATATCCTGTACACGTCCACCTCCGCCTGTTCCTATACGCAGTGCATAAGTACCGTGATGCACATGATCTGTAACTACTTCTGAGTTGCCCCAGTTGCTCCATCCTGCATTTTGGTGCTCAAATCCTGGATTCCCTACAAGGTTTGTTGGCTCTGTCGATGGATATAGTTGGCTTGTCGGAATGACCACTTTGGCTTGGTATGGGGATGACCACATAAGTTTTACATGTGCAGAACCGTAATTTTCTACATATTCTACCTTTATGTTGTATCTCTCCCCTGCGACAAGATCTATGGTTGGACTATCATAGCTTCCTCCTGCTGTCCATTGGTCTATAACCAATACGTCGTTTACCCATAGTCTTATACCATCATCCGATGTGGTATGAAATGTGTAAGGCGCACTGTATACAGCTTCTACTTCACCTGTCCACCTTATTGTAAAGGTGTCTACTCCCATGGATGCATCGGGTGAACCTTGTCCCCAGTTGAAGTCTACTTTTTCATCTATACGAGTAAACATATATCTTGTAAAGCCTGTATTATCATAATACTCTCCCTTTAACCCTGTACCGTTACCTGCTACTGGCATACCATCCACAGGTATCAACGTCATCGCTATTATTTCCTTGTGTACATCAACTGGAAGGGTAACGCTTGCAACATTCTTCAATATATTTACATTAATATCGTATGCAAATATTTGGGTGTCTGCTGTTTGAGTACTATTCCAACTTGTATATCTGTATGGCATTGTTAGGGCTACTTTTTGTCCCGTGGTGTTAGTAATGCACCAATCCTTCCATGGCTCCATTACTACATTCTCATATGTTCCGTCTGTATAGTTTATCCTGTATGTTGTTTGTCCACCATTATACAAACGAGCACCAAGTACCTTTATTGATTTATATTGTCCAACAGGAACTACTACTGTTTGTCCATTGCTGTATATTGCATTATTCTCTCCAGCATCCCTTGACCCAAGCTTGTAGCTTATTCCGTCATATGACAGAGTATTTGACTCACTGTTATAGTGCTCACTGCTTTCTAGGGCTTCTGCTGCATACGCATAGTGTGCAACAAAGTTTGTATCCGTATAATTACCTTCATTAGTAAAGGCATCTACAGTATAGTAACTTGACAGCCCTACATGGGTTGATGTCGTTCCACTGACTCCAGTCACTGCATAGATCCGTACAGCGGAGTTGTTGGGTAATGTTATGCCTGTCACTGTTTTTCCTGTTTCTGGCGTAAGAGAATTTGCAAATATATATACTGGTACGTTTTCTTGTCCTATGTTTCGTCTATGTCTATATGAGGATTGCAAGGCTATATTCTGTCCTGTTGTATTTGTTGTTGCATAGTCCTTAAATACCACATTTTGGACATCCGTATAGGTTCCGTCGCTATAGTTGATTCTGAATGTCTGTGTTTTATCTCCATATACCGCATTTCCAAGTAATCTTATGCTGTCATATGCCCCTTGTGGAATGGCTATGGTTTGTCCTAAAGACCCCACTGCATTCTTTTGTCCATCTGCCGTAGATCCGAAGGTATAGGTTGCCCCTTCATGGGTAAGTCCTGTTTCTGGTACCATGCTTGATGGTAAACTCCATAACGTGTTACCAAAGTCTCCGTCCGCTCTGTTTGTAGCATAACTGAATACATCGTTGTTATAGTAGCTACTAAGGTCTACTTGCACGGGCTTTGCTTCATCTGGCTGTGTTCCATTTTCAACTATGGTTGGTTGTATCACGCTATCCACTATACCATTGCCGTCTGTATCAATGTTTAACACGATATTGTTGGCTATGTCTGTATCGGATGTTATTACTGTGGTAGGGGTTAGGGGTACATCTTCAAAGATGATGGTTTTTTCTACTGCTCCATAGTTTGGACCATATTCCTCTATGGTGTACTTCATGGTTCCATGTCCTGTACCCTTTAGTACTATTTCATAATTAGCACTGTTTAATGCTATTACTTTGGCATCTCCATCTAATACGAAATACCCAGATCTCGGAATGTTTTCTTCTATTATCCCATCTGGGTTGATGCCGGTATGGTTTCCTTCACTGTCATATACATGAATATCCACTGGGCATTCTACTTTGAGTTTTAGCGTGTTTCCTACACTCGTCGGCGTATTTGACAGTGCATGTAGTTCTGATCGATCTCCTAATATAGCTATCGCTTGTTTTATTACTAATTGGTCCCCGGGTAAATCACTGTGTTTTTTAGTGCTGTAATATACCTTCTCAGGTTTATAGCTTGCATACCCACCTATATTCGCACTGATCAAAGGCACCGTCCCGTCACCATTTATAAAGTTTATGTCCTTTTGTTTGCTAAATACCAACTTTCCCTCTGAATTTCTGGAATATTCTTCAATAACCTCCCCGATCGTTGGTGAAGCATCACCGATTATAAAATACGCATCTACTTCGCTCAGGGGCGTGGTATCTAGAACTGTTTCTAGGGATGTGCCAAAAGCCATAGCCCCATTCACCATGGTAGGATTGAATAAATGGTTCGTATTTCTAAATAACCACATGGTCTCGTCATAATCGTTTACGTCTCCACTTGCTTCCCAATCCCCTGGAACCTCTTTTCTGATATAGTGAGTGTTGTTGAATTCAAAGTAGTTTCTAGATGGCATTAGCTGATAAAATGCTGGGTAGTTGATGACCAGACCTTTTACAATACCTCCTATAACCATACCTGCTATCCCTTCAAGAAGCCTACCCGTATTTCCTACATGGGAGGTAAGGGGGGCTCCTAGATACGGTGTCCCTAATGTCACTATTTTATTTACCTTGTGCGCATTTCCGTTTGCTATATACTTGCTGGTTATAAGACCACCCATGCTGTGTCCTACTATTGATACTTTTGTAGCTCCTGTTTCAGCCATCTTTTGGTCGATAAAGCTAGTCAGTCTTGCAACGTTCGTTGTGTTATCCATTCTCCAATCATAACCGAATGGTATAACAACATAATTTTTCATCGCTTCCTGTTCTAGTACGGTTCCGAGTATCTCTGGATATGCCATTTTCTTGCATATTTCCATATAGAAACCACTCATTGGAAATAGCGTATCTGCATGAGCCATAGGTATTCCATCTGCATTAAACCGTACAGCATCAATGTCTCCAAAAATATTACTAACTTTAGGCGGCCAAAATTTCTGAACTTTTCCCTCATTATCAGCCTTGGCAAGTGTGGTGCCTCCGATTCCTGGAATAAAAATCAAAAGCTCCGGCGACCCTGTGATAACATCATGAAACCTCAGTGTAGCTCCCCAGTGTTCTCCATTGCCTTCTACAAATTCGGAGTATATCTTCTTATGCATAACCCCATCCCCTGGGTCGGCTATGTATACATACTGTTTATCGTTAATCCTATCATCCTCATATCCAATGATCACCATTGCATGTCCTCCACTACCAACGGTGGGCCTCATGGTAACATAGATAGGCATTTCCGCTTCTATTTGTTTTTTTACATCTTCAAAGGATAATGCTCCAGTACTAACTTTGCCTGCTTTTCCAGTTGTACTCGTTATAAAATACCCGGATGTAGTAATATCTCCGCCACCATTCATAAAATCTCCATGAAGATCCTGTGCGAATGCACGCTGACGATCAAGGGTATCCCCGTTGAAATATGAGGAGATCATAGATGCACTAGCTGCCCAACAGGTTTGATCATTAACCTGTGTATATAGTGGCACATCTAATATTTTTTTTGCCTCAACTACCTCCACCGTCCTGGTGTGTATAGAATATGGACTTGGTAGTCCCATGGAATTATATGCAACTTCATATATCCCTGGCTCAGTTATTATGAACTCTTTCGTTCCACTTTTTCCTGGATTTAAGATAGACTCCACTGGGAGAAGCGGTTTATTCTCGTAGTACAGGTTTAAGGAATCTGTAAGCCATCCTGGACAGCCTCCCCATGATACTGTAATCGGATCCCCTACTTTTACCTTATATTCTTCTGAACCAGTAGTTACCTCTATCCATGATTCAGGGTGGACAAATACTCTGTTACTGTAGGCAATTGGTGCAGAGCCTTGACCTAAGATAAATGATATTTCTGTTGGTCGATCTTGGTATAGTTTCTCTTGATCTGGTGTCATCATGACTTGACCTGATTTTCCACTAACATTTACCCGTTCTAGTTCTACTAAATTGGCCATTTGACCAGTTACGGGGTCATACTCAGTATGCATATACATGTAGATCTGATGATCGCCTGTTGGTTGAGTTTTAAGCTTGTATGTTACCTTAATAGCTTCTCCAAGCTTCACGTCTTCTGGTGTAGCTACAAAGATTTGTTCATCTTCATCTTCTTCATTTTGGGGAGGTTGGTCTCCTGGGTCATCACCAGAACCACTATCCCCTGAACCTCCGCCGTTTCCTGTTCCACTTCCACTATCTCCTGTGCCACTTCCACTATCTCCTGTTCCACTTCCACTGTCTCCTGTTCCTCCACCAGCTCCTCCTCCGCCAGATTCGCCGCCGCCAAATCCACTATCTCCTGTTCCTGTTCCTCCGCCGTCTCCTGTTCCTGTTCCTCCGCCATCTCCTGTTCCTGTTCCTCCGCCGTCTCCTGTTCCTGTTCCTCCGCCACTACTTCCTCCGTCTGGATTCGGTGGCTGATAATTTTCAGGATCGCGTGTAACAATGATAGTATTTCCCGTTACATATCCTCGATTACTACTTGTTGCATTAGGTAAATACCATGATAGATAGGCGACTACATACTCTCCTTCTGCCATATCACCACGGGTAGTAACCTCCATAGGACCCTCACGCATTGGCCTTTTTGCCCACTGAGACCCACTAATCCAGTTGTCTGTATCTTCTAAGGTACACCAATCTCCCCCTACTCTAAACAAACCAACCGTATCATAACGTACATTCCAAAATGCCCATTCATAATCATTATATGGTGTTCCACCTGACCATTCGATCACAACATTTTCACCAGGTGCAATAATTATAGGGGAAACACTTATTTTTGGTTCTGCATATTTCACTTCTATCGTAACAGTATCAACCAATTCTTCTGATTGTTGCCAATTTCCTAGAGGTATATAATGATAATACTTAAATGTATGGCTTCCTTCTTTATTAACATTTATATAGACTTTCGTTGGTTCTACACTATATCTGGTATGCCCCCCCATTGGTCGGACATTTCCATCCGGTTCTTCCAAATAAAGATAATAAGAACTATATCCATTAGGAGTATGTATAACCTCACCTCCAAATGTAATATCAAGACGTTCGCCGATTAGAAATTCTCCGTCAACCCCTTCTTTGTAGCTTGGCTCTACTGTAACTAATCCTCCACCTTCAGCATTAACTACCTTCATTGAATGCGGAAGCAAAGATGTCATTACCAAAGAAATAATTAACAAAATACTCAGAATTAGTTTATTCTTGACTTTAATCATTCGATTCTCTCCCTTCCTATCAACTAATTAAAATTCTCTCTTTGCCTTTTTTTAAATATTGTACGCATACATCCCGCCATCATAGCTTGGCAATACTATACCAATTCTACTTTCCTTTGCATAAACTTTATTCACTGAATATGGTATTACACTCGTCATCATAAAACAACTCGACATTATGAAACCGACTATTTTTTATTTTTTTCTAATCATTTTCCCCATCCCCTTCTATCTACATGATAATTTGAATTTCAACCTCTGTATTCAGCATTATTGCATTCCATCCATAAGTACTTTTTTTGTAAACCAAGTTGTCTTTGTCTTAAAGGCATACCCATTTTCAGTACTTGTGTATACTATCACTCCCCCTTTCAAAACCACCTAGACTTTTTAAACCCTTTCCTTTGTTCATAAAATTGTTCAATTAATTCAAATATTATCACCACCCTGATAGTTTTATATATTAACTATAATGTAAATTTATATACTTTACAAGTAAAAATACATATTTTAACGTCTTTCTACGTATCTTTTGAACTCAAAATATCTATACCCCTTATAATTAGTCAGATGCAAACATTTTGCATTAAAAACATAGGCATATTAACAGGAAGTATCTCATGATACAAAACAAGCAACGCGGACATTTAGAAATTCAGACCCATAGAAAAAATCCACACGGGCTTATTTACACATCTGTTCGTAAAGATGGGAAAACACACATGAAACTATTTCTACCTTAGTGGGGCTAACTTTGGAGCAAGGTAAAGCAATGAGACAAACACTCATTGCAAAAACAGAGGATGTATTAAGGAAAATAACAGCATTAAAAAGACTCTCAGACAATGCAATTTCTGGGATTCATGTTGAAAAAATCATCAACAAATATACCTTTGAACACATCATAGAGTCTCCTATAGGCGTCAATAAAGCCATCAAATAAGCATTCTTACTCAAGAAACCAACTAAGAAAGCCTACATTCTCCTACCATGGAGAGTATAGGCTTTCTTAGCTTTTTTCTCTATAACTCTTGCATATTGGATACTTCATACCCTGCATTTTTTATTCTTTCTTCGATTTGATGAATATCTTCATTTTCATAATCCACCGTTACCGTATTGGCTTCTAGATCTACATTCACCTTGCTCACAGTTTTCAGTTGATTTACTGTAGCTTTTATAGCATCTTTACATACATTGCATTTAATACCTGGCACTTCAAATCGTACTTTTCCCATGACAAGACCTCCTTTTTTATAGGTTTTGTAAAAGTGAGAAATATATACATGATCACTTGTATACGACTATCCTTCATCTTAGCAAATTAACAAAATTCATAGTTTAATATCAAAAATATAGTTATTTTTGGTTATTTCGTCAATTGCAAATATGTTCTCATTCTGTCAAAATGTTTAGATTACTCTAGTTTTACTAGATACTATATACAAAACATATGTTACAGAGGGGGAAATAAAATGATCGTTGTAGAAAATTTGGTAAAGGAATTCATATCCTATAAAAAATATCCAGGATTCAAGGGAACCCTTAAAGGCCTTTTTACAAGAGAAATGCTTACCAAGCGTGCAGTAGATACGATCAGCTTCCATATCAAAAAAGGTGAAATAGTAGGTTATATCGGAGCCAATGGTGCTGGAAAATCTACTACCATTAAGATGATGACAGGCATCTTAGTACCTACTAGCGGAACCTGTAAGGTAGATGGGATTGTGCCTTATGAAAACAGAAAATACAATGCAAAACAAATTGGTGTTGTTTTTGGTCAAAGAACACAACTATGGTGGGATCTTCCCCTATGCGAAAC
>CALKRZ010000242.1 GCA_937989765.1 uncultured Clostridia bacterium
AAAATAGAACATGAATATAGTTGGAGAAAGTGGTTTCAAAAACTTACACTACATACAAAGATGGTATTGAAAATTACAGCGCAGCTTATTGCTTTTGCTTTTGTATTTTTTCTCGTTTCTGAGTTTTTCAATCCCCATACGCTAGGAAGTTTAAGCCCTAAAGGAAAGGTGCTGGCTTCCTTATTTCAAGCAGTGACTCCAAGAACAGCAGGTTTTAATACAATTGCACTAGATCAAATGAATGATGCGTCCAAGTTTATGACGATTATTCTTATGTTTATTGGAGGATCTCCAGCGGGTACAGCTGGAGGAATCAAAACGGTAACGGCGGGTGTGCTCTTGTATTCAGTTTTATCGATCGTAAGAGGTAAAGAGAAGACAGAGATCTATCATAAAACGATACCGCAGACCACCGTACAAAGAAGTCTTGCTATTATTATGATCAGCTTAGGGGTAGTGATTAGTGTTACGATGGTGCTTTCTATTTCTGAAAATATTATTGCTCCAGCGGCTACCTTTATAGAAGTGTTTTTTGAAGCGGTGTCCGCTTTTGGTACAGTGGGGCTGACGATAGGCTTAACAGGGAGACTTACTACTTTAGGTAAGATTATCATGTGCATTACTATGTTTATTGGTCGATTGGGCCCCGTAACCATAGCTACAGCACTGTCTATGCGTCAGATAAAAAATAAAGGAAGTATCAGCTATCCGGAAGAAAGAGTCATGGTGGGATAGAATATAGAATAGCGTTTTAGGAGGCGGATATAATGAAAAAAATAAAGCAATTTGCCGTGTTTGGGCTTGGAAAGTTTGGTCAAAGTGTAGCTAGAACTTTATCAGAAGCAGGATATGAGGTACTGGCTGTGGATCAAGATGAGCGGATTATAGACGAAGTATCAGAGTTTGTTACCCATGCAGTACAGGCAGATGTGACAGATATTGATGCGCTCCGTTCTTTGGGCATCCGTAATTTTGATGTGGCAGTGATTGCCATTGGGGCAGAGCATATGCAGTCTAGTATTATGGCAACACTGTTGGCCAAAGAAGTAGGTGTTAAATATGTACTAGCCAAAGCACAGGATGATATGCACAAAAAGATATTAGAAAGAATTGGCGCCGATCGAGTTGTATTTCCAGAACGAGAAATGGGAATTAGAATTGGTACGAATTTGATGGCAGGTAATATTATTGATTATATTGAAGTATCTCCGGATTATAGCATTGTGGAGATTGAGATGGTAGATGATTGGGTAGGTAAATCTTTAAAGGAACTAAATATGCGTGCAGTATACGGATTAACAGTGATGGCCATCCGTCATGACAATGATATTGATATAGCCCCCCCAGCAGATGTACCTTTACACGAAGATGACGTGTTGGTAGTCATTGCTTCAAATGATGATCTCCATAAATTTGACGTAAGAAAACAAAAAAGGTGATCGTATGGGTGATTGTATAATTGAGAGTAGTCAAAACAAAGTAGTGAAACAGATTGTGGCTCTTCAAAAAAGAAAAGAGCGGGAAAAAAGAAGACTATTTATTGCAGAAGGAGAACGATTTGTAGGGGAGATCCCAAAAGAGTGGGAAGTAGATATGGTGGCTACATCGGAGCGATTTGCGCTACAGCATCCATCACTACTCCAATCTCTTGAGATGAAGTGCCCAGTGTATGTAGTGAAAGAAGAAGTGTTTTCTATTCTTTCAGACACCCAAACACCGCAAGGGATTTTAGCTGTATGTCGACAGAAGTCGGAGGATATACAAGAATTCTTTTCTAAAGAGGCTCCTTTTGTAATTTTAGCAGAGGAGCTGCAAGATCCAGGTAATCTAGGCACGTTGATTCGCACTGCAGATGCGGCAGGAGCCCACGGTGTTATATTGACAAAAGGTTCAGTGGATGTCTACAATCCTAAGGTTTTGCGTTCTACTATGGGGTCAATATTTCATCTGCCTATTATACAGGATATAGATCTTGTAGAACTCATAGGATTCCTAAAACAACAGGATATAACAATTTTAGCAGCCCATTTGCAGGGGGCTGTATATCCATATGAGATCGATATGAGGACAGGGATTATGCTCATGGTGGGAAATGAAGCGAGGGGATTATCCGCATTTGCTGCAGAACAAGCCCATCTGCGAATCAAAATACCCATGATCGGTCCTGCAGAATCTCTAAATGTGGCCATGGCTGCTGGCATATTACTGTATGAAGTAGTGAGGCAGCGATTAAAAGTATAAATGTTTTTATATACATGGAATTAAGCGAGCTTGTACTAGTCATATTGCCTGGGAAATAAGTCGAAAATTGATATTGAAAAAAACTTTACAAATTTTTATAAAAAGCATTCAAAAGAGTCCATATTTAAGCTATAATAGTTATAAAGACCTATTTGCTTTCGTATGTGTTTTTCACTAAATAATAATAAGATCAATCTTTCAAATTACTGTATTTTTATATAACAGTATTATGCTGAGATTAAGGGGGAACTTTATCACTATGCAATA
>CALKRZ010000243.1 GCA_937989765.1 uncultured Clostridia bacterium
GGTGTTCTTGTAGCGGAAGATGCACATTCATCCCGTAAAAACTAGCAATCATCGTAGGAATAGACATCACAATAGTCACAGAAGTTAAAAATTTCATAATAATATTCACATTATTAGAAATGACAGAAGCAAAAGCATCCATCGTACCACTTAATATATCACTATAAATCTTGGTCATTTCGATCGCCTGCTTATTTTCAATGATGACATCTTGCAAAAGCTCTGTATCCTCAGGATATTTTTTCACATAATCTAGTCGCAGCATTTTTTCCATTACGATTTCATTTCCTTTTAATGATGTAGAAAAATATACCAGGCTTTTTTCTAAGGATAATAATTGAATTAATTCTTTATTTTTCATGGACTTATGTAGTTCTTTTTCAATGCGGCTACTTTCTTTATCTATCTGTCGGAGATACATCAAATATTTGGCCGCATTTCTATATAAAATCTGCAGGATAAATCGAGTTTTTTTGTAAGTGAAAAAGGACTTTACCCGATTCTCTACAAAATCCTTGAGTATAATTGTATCTTTGAGACAGACCGTAATAATATTCTGGCTTGTTACGATAATCCCTAACGGTACAGTGGTATATATATAGGACTTGCTATCGATTTCTACAATAGGGATATCTACTACAATGAGTGTCTGACCATTATCCATTTCGATCCGTGATCGTTCTTCTTCATCTAGCGCAGCTTTCAAATAATCCATATCTACTCCTAAGCTTGTAGAGATATTACTGATATCTTGTTCAGTAGGGCTCGTAAGCTTAATCCATGCACCCTCTTCAAATGTATCTAGTATATTAAATTGATCTCCCACGGATTTAAATGTCTCGATCATAAAAAACCTCTCTTTCTTCTGTCCACAGACTTTATATGACTTTGTATATATGTCTTTTCCTTTAGTGTATATGAACCGTATACAGAATGCAACCAGATATTAAAAGACTAAAAACATGCTTTTAAAAAGCCTATGGACAATCCATAGGCTTTTACTTAATTTTCGATTCCTGCTGAAGTTTTAATATTTTTCTGATGTCTATCATCGATGCGTCCATCATTATGGCGGGTACTGTTTAGGAAATGTATATCAAAATGCCCATCCATATTATTGCCCTTGATATAGTCATAATTAGGACCTGCCCCATAATTATCACTTCTCCATGAAGTCCAAGCACCTGCTGGCGCTGCCTCATTCCCTGCATGAGGCATACCTGATACACTGGCTGCAATTCTTCGTCCATTGTATTCAATGATGGCGGGTCTAGATGTCCAGCTAAAGTTTCCTCCCCATATACTTCTTAAGGTTTCTGTATCGGCTGCTGTAACCGTTTCTACATCCGCATGATTGGCTCCTATGGTTCGCTTTGCCCTAAAAGACCTGCCCGTAGCAAAGTCAATCACACGGAACTCTGCCCCTATGGGTACTACATATTGGGCACCTTTCCACCAATCCATATACTCTCCAAACTTCGGTCCTGGCGTTGGTAACACGGGTACATTTACCACTGGAATCCTCAAAGTCTGTCCTATAAATAGTATTGTGCTACTTGTGGCATTATTGGCTTTTAATAAATCCTGCTGTGGAAGATCATACTGTACACTAAGGTTCCAAAAATTATCCCCAGAACGAACCGTATGGCTATTAAATGTGAGTGTAGAAGTTGTCTCCGTTAGCACAAAAGGTTGAATAGGCGCTAGCTGAGGTACTGGCTGTATCGTTGGTTCAAATATTGGGATCATAACTTTTTGCCCAATATTCAGCATAGTGCTTTCTGTAAATCCATTAAAGCTTAATAACCCCTTAAAGGAAATTCCCACTCTTTGACTTAAGAGCCATAATGTATCCCCAGATTTCACTTCATAGAAATAGAAGTTGTTCCCATCTGGGATGGTAATCTGTTGACCAATTTGTAAAACTGTACTTTCCGTCGCGTTATTAACCTTCATCAGTTGATCTAGCTTTACTGTATACCGCTGGCTCACTTTCCAGAACGTATCTCCAGACTGCACTACGTGAGTAGCCCCAAATACAGTAGACGATGCCAATAAAGATAAAACTATACTGCTCACAAGAACTCTTTTAAGTCTATTCTTCATATGTCTGCCCCCTTGATGTGATAGTATGTCATTATTTATTTCGACATACTATTACATTCATTCCAAATGAAAATAATACCAACTAGAAAATGGGTGCAAAAAAAGACTGTATAAGTTTGTGGCTTATACAGCCTTTTATATTCATTGAAATAGTTTTTCTTGAAACAAGTAAGGATTAATGATAAAATATTGTTATTGAGATATAATATCATTTTAAGATATATATTAAATATCCATTATTTTACAGGGTAAGAGGGAGTGTGTATGAAACAATCATTTTTTCTACAAGATGTAGTATATCATGATCTTATTGAATGTTTGATTGCTGCTTTAGAGGCAAAAGACCCCTATACCAGTGGTCACTCTCTCCGGGTGGGCGATATGGCTATGTACCTAGCAAAGTGCATAGGACTTTCTGAGGATGAATGTGAAATCATCCACATGGTAGGACACCTTCATGATATAGGTAAAATCGGTGTCCCAGATTCTGTATTATTAAAAACTGGAAAACTAAATGAAGAAGAGTGGCATTACATAAAACAACATCCCCAGATTGGGTACCAGATCTTACATCGTTCCCCTCACCTAGAACACATAGCAAAAATCGTACTCCATCATCATGAGCGTTGGGATGGTCGGGGATATCCACACGGTATAAAGGAAACGGATATCCCCTTAGGCTCACGTATTATTGCGATCTGTGATACCATTGATGCGATGACTTCTACTCGCCCTTATCGGACTGCTTTTTCTTTTGAACAATGCCGTAGGGAGATTGAGCTTCATAAAGGCACTCAATTCGATCCTATGCTTGTAGAAGCAGTGAAAAGCTTGTGGGATGAGTGGGAAGATACCTATCATCTTCTAGGAAACTATGCATAATAATAGACCTGCTATATACATCAGGTCTATTACTATGCATCTATATTTTTTTCGGATCTCTACAAAAGTATGTGGTAAGGTAAATACTTTTGCAGAGATCCTTTCTTTCAAAATCTGCTGATTAGCCATGTATACCTGACTGATCTCATGGACTTTAGATTCTCGTCACATTCTTTAACTCCACTGCTCCACTCATATCTTCTTTCAAACTTAGGGATGCAGTACATGGTTCTTGCGTCTGAGGCAGTATAATATCTATATCATCAATTTTCCCTGCTTTGAGCAGCTGCTTTACCATCTTGGATGTGATTGGCTGCCCATATCGCTCTATGCTATTTTTCCATATGGTAAATTTACATCCCTGCTTCCACCCACTACAAAAAAATCCTTTCTGATGCTCTAGAATATTCCCTTGTTTGCAGGCAGGGCATTTACCAAATTCTTTACTTCCGCCACCTTGTTTACTTCCTCCACCTTGTTTTCCTACCTTTTTTTCTTCTGGAAAATGTACATCGGTACTAACCGAGCTAGATTGCTTTATGAGATACTGGACATATCGAATAATACTGCCCATAAATTTCTCAGGTTCCATCTTTCCTTTAGAAATAGAAGTTAAGCCTTTTTCCCACTTTCCTGTCGTCTCTGGGGATTTTAGCTCTTCGGGTACTACTTCGATCAGCTTCATTCCTTTTTCTGTGGGATATAGGGCTTTTCCTTTTCTTTCTATATATCCTACCTGCAAGATCCGCTCTATAATAGCCGCCCTTGTAGCAGGAGTCCCCAGTCCCGAATCCTTCAACTGTTCCTTTAGATCCTCATCGTCTACAAATCTTCCTGCATTTTGCATAGCCGCTAGCAAACTAGCCTCTGTATAGGGTTTGGGAGGCTGGGTCTTTTTTGATAATACTTCTGCATCTACTACGCTTACCTGATCCCCTGTTTGTAACTTTGGAAGTTCTTGCTCTTCTTCCTTCGCTTTTTCTTTTTTTCCATCTTCTTTATACAGTTCCATCCATCCGAGCTGCATAATCATATTGCCCTTGGATAGAAAATGTTCTTGATGTACCACCGTCGTCATTTTTGTATTCATATATATATAATACGGATAAAAAACAGATAAAAATCGTCTTACGATCAGATCATAGATCTTTCTTTCTTCCTCACTCAGCGCTTGTAGCTTGGGATATACATCCGTTGGAATAATGGCATGATGGTCCGTCACTTTGCTGTCATCTACGATTCGCTTGGTAATAGGTAGTTGATCCAAGCCAGTTACATACTCTACATAGCTTTTGTACGGCTCTATATTGATCTTTTTTAGGGTTGCTTTAACCTTATGAATCAGATCCTGGCTTAGATATCTACTATCTGTTCTAGGGTACGTGATCAATTTTCTTTTTTCATATAAATCTTGGGCGATACCCAACGTATTCTTAGCAGAAAATCCAAATTTTTTATTGGCATCCCTTTGGAGCTCTGTGAGGTCATATAAGAGGGGATGAGGCTGCTTTTTTTCTTCGTGGTCGATTTCTTGCACTGTGCCTTCGTGAGCTTTCACCTTCTCAAATATTTCCTCTGCCCGCACTTTTTCTAAGATCTTGGTCTCTTTGGTACTAGGGTCATACCATATTCCTTTGTACGCTTCAAAATGAGCCTGTACTTCCCAATAATCTTGAGATACAAAGGCATTGATTTCTTTTTGTTTTTGCACCAAAATGGCAAGCGTAGGGGTCTGCACCCTGCCAATACTTAACAAAGTATGATATCGTATGGTAAAAGCACGACTGGCATTCATACCCACTAACCAATCCGCTTCAGACCGACATCTTGCCGAATGAAACAATGCATCATATTCTTTGCCTGATTTCATCTTTTGAAATCCTTCTTTGATGGCTGTGTCTGTCATACTAGAAATCCACAGACGATCAAAAGGTTTTTTACACTTGGCTGCTTCATAGATATACCTGAAGATGAGTTCCCCTTCTCTTCCGCTATCTGTAGCACAAATCAAAGAATCTACTTCTTTGGCTGTCATAAGTTTTTTTACGATTTGAAACTGCTTATATGTATTTTTTACAGGCTTTAATTGCATTGTATCTGGTATAATGGGGAGGTTTTCCATTCTCCATTTTTTATAGGCTGCATCATATTCTTCTGGTTCCCATAAGGTAATGAGATGGCCTATCGCCCAAGTGACTATATACTGTTCCCCGATCAAACATCCGTCTCCCTTTTGGGTACACTGAAGCACTTTGGCAATATCCCTGCCTACAGAAGGCTTTTCCGCTATCACTAAAATCTTTCCCACATTCTCACCTATTTCTATCTCATTGTTCAAATCTTATATAGTATATCACATTTTTATAGTATCTGGATGTAATCCTTTTCGTGTATTGTGTATTTATCCTGTGCATGCTATTATTATGTAGGATTTATTGCAATACTTCATATTATTACAGAAAGAAGGTGAATAATTGATACAAAACAATACCAACCAACCCCTCCATTTGGGAAGAACTAAAACGCTATTTATTCTTCTCCTTTTTCCTATCTCTCTCTTGATCACTGCCTTTATCGTAGATGACTGGCACAATATAGTAAGAGGATTATGGAATATTATTATACGCCCAGATCTGCTGCTTATTGACTATCTTGTGATTGGAGGCATCGGAGCTACTTTTCTGAATGCTTCTCTGATTGTATTGATGAATATCTTTATTCTCTACAAGCTTCAACTTAAGATCAATGGGACACTCATTGCTGCACTCTTTACGATTGCTGGCTTCTCGTTCTTTGGAAAAAATGTGTTAAATATATGGCCGATCTATATAGGGGGATTCCTATATGTCCGATATCAAAAGATGACCTTTAGAGAAGTGATCTTGATCATGATGTTCGGCACCAGTCTATCTCCTATTGTAAGCCAGATTATGTTTGGCTTTGGTTTGCCTTATATATTTGGTCTTCCTTTGGGCATCGGAGCAGGCATTTTGATTGGGTTCATTCTTCCTCCCTTATCCTCCCATATGCTTCGATTTCATGATGGATACAATATTTATAATATCGGATTTACAGCAGGGGTATTAGGCTCGATTCTTACAGCCGTACTAAGGGGATTTGGATTTATCATCGAAACCCAATACATATTATCTTCTGAGTATGACCTGTTTTTAAAGCTGTATTTATGTGTGTTTTTCATCCTGCTCATCCTTGTAGGATATAATATTAACGGAAATAGCTTTCGAGGATACGGGCGATTTTTTTCCTACTCGGGTCGATTGGTAACAGATTATGTACAGCTTTTGGGGATCGGAGTCACTTTTATCAATATGGGTATTATGGGTCTTATTGCCATAGGATTTGTCATTTGTATCGGAGGCGTGGTCAATGGTCCTATTGTGGGTGGGATTCTTACCATAGTAGGCTTTAGTGCCTTTGGAAAACATCCTAAAAATGCGATCCCCATCATGCTAGGCGTAGTACTTGGAGGGCTCCTCAAAACCTGGGAACTTAGTGCTACGGAAGTCATTTTAGCAGGATTATTTGGGACTACTTTAGCCCCAGTGGCTGGCACCTATGGTATTGCCGCAGGTATTGCTACAGGCTTTCTACATTTATCCTTGGTGATGAATATCGGTGTACTCCACGGAGGCATCAACTTGTATAATAATGGTTTTTCAGGCGGGATTATTGCAGCTTTTGTTGTACCCCTAATCGAAGCCTTTAAGAGAGGAGACGAAACTTTGTGAAACATGAAATCAAAAAAATATCAAAAATATTAGATGAACTCGTGACTTACTGTTTCTTGAAACATTCCTCTAAGCTCGACATTCAAGTAGAGCGAGGAGAAGATTTCTTTTCTATTACCCTCCGCACGGATGACTTTGAATGTACTAAAGATCAACTGCAAAAACTGCAAGAGTATATGCAAGTACAAAGACAGAGGGAAATCGAATCCTACTATTGGCAACTCGCCGGCGAGTCTGAAAATGCTTGTGAACTCAGCCTAGTGGGTATGATGGTAGACGAAGCCAAAGTGGAATTTGAAGAGGGAAGACTTACGATTTATCTTAAAAGAAACCAATAAAAAAAAGATCTCTAAAAAAGATATATCCTTTTTAAAGATCTTTTCTTATAACAAATTTTTATAGCTGCTTTAAAAGATTCGCCATTTCAATCGCTGTCATGGCTGCATCATATCCTTTATTGCCCGCTTTGGTTCCAGCGCGTTCGATGGCTTGTTCAATACTGTCTGTCGTAAGTACTCCAAAGATCACAGGCACTTCTGTTTCTAAGGTTACATGAGCCACTCCTTTGGATACTTCACTGGCTACATAGTCAAAATGAGGGGTTGCCCCACGAATCACCGTTCCCAGACAGATGACTCCATCATATTTTCCTGATTTGGCCATTTTTTTTGCCACTAAAGGAATTTCAAATGCCCCTGGCACCCATGCGATTTCGATATCTGCTTCTTCTACCCCATGGCGCTTCAAACCGTCTAAAGCACCCCCCAATAGTTTTCCTGTGATAAACTCGTTAAATCTTCCTACGATAATACCAAATTTTAACCCCTGTGCAATTAACTTTCCTTCATATACATTCATTTGTCATCCTCCTTAAAATTTAACATATGGCCCATCTTTTGTTTTTTTGTTTTTAAATAGTATTCATTTCGTTCATTATGATTCATCTGAATGGAGACTCGATCGATGATCTGAATGCCATATCCTGAAAGCCCAGAAAGCTTTTTCGGATTATTGGTCATCAGCTTGACCTTTTGAATCCCGAGGTCAGCTAATATATTGGCACCGATACCATAGTCTCTCAGATCCTCTGGAAATCCTAAGGCTAGATTCGCCTCTACCGTATCCATGCCTTGATCTTGGAGTTCATAGGCTTTCAACTTATTAATAAGTCCAATCCCTCTGCCTTCTTGGCGCATATATAGGAGGACTCCCCTACCTTCTTCATTGATTTTACTCATGGCTGCGGCATACTGTTCTCCACAATCACATCTCAGAGATCCAAAGGCATCTCCCGTAAGACATTCAGAGTGAACCCGAACCAATACCGGTGCTCCATCGGATACATCCCCTTTGACTAAAGCTACATGATGCTCTCCGTTTAAGCTGTTCACATATCCTATCACTTTAAAATCTCCGTATTTAGTAGGCATATTGGCTTCTGTTACTCTCTCGACCAGTTGTTCTGTATTTCTTCGATAGGCAATCAAATCCGCAATGGTGATCATAGTCAAATTATGTTTTTGCACATATTCCTTAAGATCTGGCACTCTAGCCATGGTGCCATCTTCATTGAGGATCTCACAGATTACTCCCGCTGGAGATAAACCAGCGAGTCTAGCTAAATCTACGGCTGCCTCTGTATGCCCTGCCCGCTTGAGTACTCCCCCCTGTTTGGCTTCTAGAGGAAATATATGCCCGGGTCTCCTAAAGTCCTGTTCTGTAGCAGTTACGTCTACTACCTTACGGATGGTCGCAGAACGCTCATAAGCAGAAATCCCTGTAGTGGTGTCTTTGGCATCGATGGATACTGTAAATGCAGTCTGATGCGCATCGGTATTATGGCTCACCATAGGACGGATATTCAACTCCTTGAGCCGCTCTTCTGTGATCGGCATGCAAATCAACCCTCGGCCGTATGTGGCCATAAAGTTAATGGCTTCTGGGGTTACTTTATCTGCTGCCATCAAAAGATCTCCTTCATTTTCTCGATCCTCATCGTCTACTACCACGATGATCTTGCCCTGTCGTATATGTTCGATCGCTTGTTCAATGGTGTGGAATATACTCATGACAATTCCTCCTATAAAAATCCATGTTGACTCAAAAAATCTACATCTATCTTTTGCTTCTTGTCCGTTTCTTGGGTAAAACCCATAAAACGTTCTATATATTTTCCGATCATATCACATTCTAGATTTACTTTATCACCGATTTTCTTATCTATGAGGGTAGTACTCTCCTTGGTATGGGGTATAATCGAAATCTTAAAACCCTCTTGGCTTACCGATGCCACAGTGAGGCTGACCCCATCCACGGTGATAGAACCCTTATATATCATATATTTTAATAGTTCCGTGGGCGCTGATATCGTAATCCATACCGCATTATCTTCCTTTTCATAGTTTTGTATGGTTCCTACTCCATCGATATGTCCGCTGACAAAATGACCTCCTAGTCGATCGCCTACCCGCAGCGCCCGCTCTAGATTTACTTTGCTCCCACTCTGCAAATACTTTAGATTGGTTTTGTCCATGGTTTCCCCCATGACATCCGCTGTAAAGCCTTCCGATGAAAAAGTGGTCACTGTAAGACAAATCCCATTAATGGCAATGCTATCTCCGATGGAAACATCCTGCAAAACTTTATGCGCTTGTATCATAAGTTTTGCCCCTTTAACAGATTTTTGTACGGATTGTATGGATCCTATTTCTTCTACTAGACCTGTAAACATAAAGGATGAACCTCCTTTTGGACATATCCTGTTATCATCATATCTTCTCCAATTTTTACTATATCTATATCTATAAGCTTGATTGCTTGATCTACTTTGGCAATTCCTATGCCCCCTACAGGAGACTTGGCATTTTCTCCTCCTAGAATTTTGGGAGCAATAAAAGAAATCACTTGATCTACAATCCCTTCTTGAAGGGCGGAAAAGTTAAGTGTACTTCCTCCTTCTAGCAGGATGCTGTCTATCTTTTTCTCCCCTAATTTCTTCATCAGATAGCAAAGATCCACCCGCTGATCTTTACTCGGCGTTAAGATCACTTCCGCACCCATCTCTTCCATGTCTTTTCGCTTACTCGGATCACAAAGCGCTGTAGTGGCAATAATAGTCTTTGCCGTGGATGGAACATGAAAAACTTTCGCTTCTAGCGGAATTCTGCCCCTACTATCTACAATAATTCGAATGGGGTCACTCGCCTCTTGGTTGGGCAATCTGGTATTCAGCATAGGATCATCGATCAAAACCGTATCCACCCCCACCATAATGGCCGCTACTCGATGGCGTATCTGATGGACATAGGCTCTCGCTGCTTCCCCTGTAATATATCGACTGTCTCCCGTATAAGCAGCGATCTTTCCATCTAGGGTCATAGCCGTTTTCATGATACAAAAAGGTTCTTTGGTTGTAATATACTTAAGAAAAATCTCATTTATTTTTTTGCATTCTTTTTCTAATACACCGATACGCACTTCGATTCCCGCTTCTTTCAGCATCTGAATACCTTTACCTGCGACCAAAGGATTGGGGTCTAGTAAGCCTACGACTACTTTTTGGATTCCATGTGCTATGATCGCTTTGGCACAAGGAGGCGTTTTACCATAATGAGAACAAGGCTCTAAGGTGACATACAGGGTGGCACCTGTTACATCTTCTACTGCATTTTGAAAAGCAGCCACTTCTGCATGGTGGCTCCCATACACTTTATGGTATCCTTCTCCTATGATTTTCCCGTTCTTTACAATGACGGCACCCACCAAAGGATTAGGACTCGTATATCCTGCTCCCATTTCTGCCAGTTGCAGTGCCCTTTTCATATATTTCTCATCCATATCCTTCCTCCTGCACAAAAAAAGCCCTAAATCAATTCAGGGCTTTTTTACATATTATATCAAAATATGCATATAAAAATTATCCTTCTTTTATCCAGACTTTACTGTCGGCTTTGGAATTAGGTAACTGAAAAATAAATAACTGGTACTAGTTATTTTTTTGAAGTTGCCTTACACCAAATCTGCCGCATGGCGGCTCGCGGGCTATACCGCCGGTGGGGAATTGCACCCCGCCCTGAAGGAACTATGAAATTGTCTACACTAAAGATATCATGCTTTATAAATACTGTCAATATAACTCTGAACGAAGTTAATTGCTTTGAACAAAATTTCCGTGGCATGGTTTAGATTTAATTCGTACGTGGTTCTTTAAGAAAGAATGCAGCCAGTCCCATACCGATCAAAGCCAATAGGAGTACAGGATAGAAAGCATATAGGTAGGTGCCAAAAACATCCTTTATGATGCCTGATAGCCAAACTCCTAGGATAGCCCCTACTCCATATGCCGTGAAAACAAATCCATAATTTTGGCTGTAATGTGTGGAACCAAAGAAAATAGCAGTGGTAGCAGGAGCAATGGCAAGCCATCCTCCTAAGTTGAGCCAAAATAAAGAGAAGGCAATCCCGTACAACATCACAGATCCTTGTTTTGCTACTAACATTAGGATAGCGGCTAAGATCAGTAAAGCGTATGAAATGATCGCTGTATATCGCGGGGTGATTTTATCGGTCATCCATCCAAATAAAGGTCTACCGATTCCATTAAACAGAGAAAAAACGGCTACCATCGTGGCTGCTGTCTGTGGCGTCAGTCTGATGACTTCTTCTCCTATGGTGCCTGTGATGCCTATCATCATAAGACCGATCAATGTTCCGATCATATAACAGCTCCATAAACCGTAGTAAGCAGATTGACGAAACATCTTCTTTACATCCATTTGTATCCCTTCAGAAATTGTTGTTTTTGATCTTGTGTTTTCTTTTTCCTCCTCTATGGAAGGGAATCGAAAGCATAAAGATAATAAGGGAATTAAGAATATAAAAATCCATCCAAAAATTTTAAATGTACTAAGAGGGCCATATAACTCAATCAACTTTCTAGACAAAGGGGCTGTAATAAAAGGAGATAATCCAAAACCCAAAAGTACGGTACCCACTGCAAAGCCTTTATGATCTGGAAACCATTTTGCCACTACGGTAATGGGTCCTCCGTATACGATGCCTACGCCTGCCCCTGCGATTACTCCGTAGGTAGCCGCCACCATCTGGATATTTGTGGCATATCCAGATAAGATCCAACCGAGCCCAACCATCATTCCTCCTACTACCATCACCTTTCTTGGGCCATATTGACCTAAGAGTTTACCAGATAAGGGCATGACAAAAGCATAGGAGGCCAAAAACAACATATAGGGCAGCCCTCCCTTTGTTGCATCCGTTGAAAATTGAAACTCTAAGGGTCCCCGAAATATGCTCCATGAATACACAGTACCCAAACATAAGAAAATGATAATACCTAATGGAATATATGCCCATTTTCTATATTGGGTATACCCCATCCATACTCTATTTTCATTCATAAAGCTCTCCTCCCTTTATTATTGTACCCTACCGAATAAAACAAAAAGCCAATACATCCCAATATACATAAATACGCTATTTTCTACGGATCACCTGTTTTAAAAACACCCTGCATTTTTTTAAAATTTTATTTCCTATGACTTTTTCCTCGCAAATAATATTCTCAAGCTGGCTGATATCAGGTACTTTTAGGAGTATCGCCCGGTCATTGATTTGACGAATGATCTTTTGGATATTTTCCACGCCACTTGAAGCCATACGTCCCATATTATTTATGATAATCAGATCACTGTGGTATATGGCTTCTTCTAGCATGCTCCTCATATTCATCATAAATATTTCAAAAGTAAAGGCTTGGGTGATATGAAAGATCGTAGGTGTTCCTAGCATTCTTGATATTTTTTTGTCCTCTAGGATCACCCACAACTCTTCTAATTTTTTTGTTCCATTGTATTCCACAATCACTCTGTGAGGGGTATGTAAAGTCAGCATATAAAGAATACTTTCATAGGATAAAGGTTTTGAAGAGTCCAATGTTTTTAATAGTACCGTATGCCCTTCTTTCGAGGATTCATCGATAGCCGTTTCCCCTTCTTCCCATTGTAGTACTAATATTTTTTCCCCGACAACGGCAGTATTCTGGATCCATGTATTAATAAATCTCGTTTTACCCGATCCTAAAAATCCCGTAACAATTTCGATCTCTATTTTTATCATCACCTTAACTCCTTGTAGATCTCCCAAAAATATGTGGTAAGGCAAATATATACATCTTCCAATAACTACAAAATCGCACTTGTGCAAGGGGAACTTGTAGTTGAAATATTGGATGCGCTCCTTTATTGCAGTTATTTCCAGATGTATATATTTACCTTACCACCACATACTTTTTAGGAGATCCTCCTTATTTATTCTAAAAAAAGAGCTTTGATCGCTTCTTTTTGGAGGTGACTTCCGATGACGCAAATCCTACCTGTGTAGTCAGGCTCTATGCTGCTCATCTGTTGTTCCTTGGGCACATAGTCAAACTGGATCCACTGCTGTTCATCTGTCTGCACGATTCCCTTGGCTCTTAGCACTGTGCCATATGTAGCCTCGCTGCCAAGTTGTGTAAGAATAGATTCTAATTTTTGTTTTGGAATGTGCTTACTTGTTTCCACACCCCATGTTTCAAATACTTGATCTGCATGATGATGAACACTTTTTTCAATCTGTAGGGACTTGTGTTTTTGAGATAAAGTCATTCTCCCTATTTTTACTCTATCAGACAATGATTCACTTTCATCTTCTCCTACTTCCATGATCCGCTGCCCTTTGAGTAGATCCCAGGGTGTTGTGATGATGATTGCTTTGGGATTGATGGTGCGAATCATTTCTACGGTCTTTTCTACTTTTTCTTCTGATGTCTTTTGGGTTCTGCTGAGTAAGATGGTCTTGGCATATTGGATCTGATTTTTATAAAACTCACCAAAGTTTTTACTATACATCTCATATTTCAAGACATCTACTACCGTCATCACCGTATTGACAGATACGATCTCTTTTAATACAGCACTCTTGCAAACTTGAAGGACTTCTGAGAGCTTTCCTACCCCTGAAGGTTCAATCAAAATCCGATCTGGTTGATACTCCTTGACAGCCTCTTCGATCGCTTTTTTGAAATCCCCAGCCACAGTACAGCAAATACAGCCTGCATTGATCTCTTTTACTTGCAGATTATTTTTTTTGAGGATAGATCCGTCAATCCCTACTTCTCCAAATTCATTTTCTATGATCACGATTTGATCCGTATAGCATTGCTCATCGATAAGCTTTTTTATAAGGGTGGTTTTACCTGCACCCAAAAATCCCGAAAAAATATCTATTTTTGTTTTCATACCTACCTCCTGCTTTTATTGAATTGGATATATATATGGACTGGGTAGTTTGTCGATATTTGTGATCTTCGTTACTTCAATACAAGGTAAAATAGAGGAAGTTTGGGTAATCGGGTCATCGTACTCTATGGTATCAAATACACCCTCCATCTCCACCCATTGATCATTCTTGAGTGAAGCCGCATCCTTCCATCTTGCCATAAAACCGACTACTTGACCGTCTGCTGCACAGCAGCTGATCATCATCCGTCCTATGACCATTTGATTGTCTTCATACAAATCTTCTCTAAAAATAAAACCTTTTATTGTAACTTTTTTCCCTATATAGCCATCCCTATTGATATATACATCATCTAAAAGTGCTGCAAAGGTATCCTCTGTAAATTCTACTACATCCCCTGTCACCAACAGATCTTTACCCGAGGTGCGTATATCTGCTTCTAATCCTACTCGTCCACTATACTCTTTGGCTAGATCTTCAGGCTCATACTCTGCGATGATATCCCATGCATCTTCAGTAAACACGGCTGTCTCTTTACTGCTTTGTTGACTTCCGCTCTTAGAAATATTATTTTGTGGAATGGTAAGCCCCCTTTTTGCTGCCATTTCTGCATTAATGCCCTGAGGATTTATCAAAATGCCTAATAATAAGGGTACGATAAAAATTACATAGCCCAGTTTGACTGTTTTTTGATAATGAACCTTAAAAATTCTTTTACATTGTACAAAAAATAAAAGTACAAAACTGATCATTGTAAAAATAATATATTTGATCATCTTTGGATGCACATATAGATAGATCTTTTCAGTTATAAGCAGATGATATATATAAAGA
>CALKRZ010000244.1 GCA_937989765.1 uncultured Clostridia bacterium
ATTTTGATTGGGGTAATGGATATTTATTATTTGGCAGAAAAGTGACTGCTCAAATGTTAGAAACAGGGAAGATGATGATGGATATGGATCTGCAGATTGAGCTTACAGGGGGTCCCAGCATAGGAACGAGTGGATATATGAATAGTTCCATAGGAGAGAGAATAAATATAAATGATAAATCCATTCATACCACCACTTTGTTCAAAAAAGATCATGTGCTCGTGGAATCTAAAAAGGTTTTTAGAGATGAGCAGCAAGTACCCATAGGAATTTTAAAAGTCAAAATAATAGATCATGGAGGTATTGCTGCACTACGAATGCTGAGAACAAGTTTTTTGGGGTTATTAGCGAGTATTATTGTTCTTTCAGGTTTAATGCAGGTATGGCTCACTCAAAATATCATTCATCCTATTGGGGAAATGGGAAGTGCAGCAGCAGAACTGCAGAATAAAAATTTTAGCAGACTTATCAATGTAAGCACGAAGGATGAAATAGGTGATTTAGCAGAAGCTTTCAATGGCATGGTGCAGGAAATAAATAATGTCATAAGGAAGATAAGAAATAAGTCACTTGTGGTAGAACAGCATGGGGGAAGTCTTGCAGAGGTATCTAAGCATATGACGGAAACATCACAGCAAGTAGCCACAGCGATCGGAGAGACGGCAACAGGCATTAATGCACAGGCCAATGAATTAGTAGAGATTACAAGTGCATTATATCATTTTGGAGATAAAATCCATAAGATTATACAGACAGTAGATGAAATAGAAGTTCAGTCACAGCAGCTGTTTTTTATGGCAGATAAAAGCAATGAACAATTACACACAGTAGAACATGCTTTTTATGATGTGGAGAGGCTTTTTGATCAAATAAAGACAAAAACAGAAAAGCTATCTGATAGCGTAAAACAGGTGATGGATATATCCCATATGATTCAGAATATATCAGACCAAACAAATCTACTAGCCCTCAATGCGATGATTGAAGCTGCCAATAGCCGCAAAGGTTCTGCAGGATTTACCGTGATAGCACTGGAAATACGTAAGTTGGCAGAACAATGCAAGGGGTTCTCTGAAGAAATACAACAAATTATTAAACTTTTTTTGGGAGATCATAAAGAAGTGTTAGATGAAGTACAATCAGCGAATGAGACGCTTACAGAACAAGCAGATATAGTGAGACACACGCTTAATGCGATAAAACAGATTACCACTGAAGTTGCTCAGATTATTCCTTGTATTCATGAAGTGTATACTGTTTCTCAGGAGGTACGGAGTGAACAAGAAATAGTATTTGGTAGAGTAGAAGAAGTCTCTGCAGTGACCCAAGAAATGTGTGCATCCGCGCAGGAGATTTCTGCATCAGCGCAGGAAATGTATGGAGCAGCTGAAGAAGTAGCGGCATCCGCTCAAATTTTAGAGGAAGAAGCAAAAGTCATAAAATCAGAGATGGATGAGTTTACCTTAGAATCATAAAAACAAAGCCCCTCTACGAGTAAAATGTAGAGGGGTTTTGTTCGTGTATTCAGTATAAAGACTATCTAAAGACTATCTAAAGACTATCTAAAGATTTTAACAAATTTAATAGAATAAATATCGCACATAACCAAGTCATTGGTTTGTACTTCTCTGATTAATATATAGCTAATCCCCACATCTACTAAAGTTCCTTCGCGGTCGATGAACATATTGGTTCCGATCAAAAACTCAATTTTTACGCGTCTACCAATCTGCGTTCTCAAAAAGCCTTGGTTATAGTTTATATCTTGTTGTACAGGGGGGCCAGGCTGAAGCTCAAAAGTAGGTCCACCCGTAGTAGTGGGTAATCCCATCATAGGCATAGCGGTGGGCATAGTGGCATAGCTAGCGGGAACCGCAGACATCATAGTGCCATAGCTAGTAGTGTCAGCAGGAGCCATGGTGCCATAGCCAGTGGGGGTAGCAGGCATCATAGTACCATAGCCACTGGGAACAGCAGGAGCCATGCCGCCATATCCAGTAGTAACAGCAGGAGCCATAGTACCATAGCCAGCAGAAGGCATCATGCCTGGAGTTCCATAGGAAGGAACCGTAGAATACATAGGAACTTGTGAACATTGTCTAGTTAGATCATCAGAACATTTTTTTACTGCCATACAACATCCTCCTCTATAATAAAAATAAATTGTTTCAACTATATTGCAAGCGTTATAAAAAGACTGCAGATGTAGTCAAAGGATAAAGTTTTTTTGATTATGTTTGAGAATACAATTCTGTAGGATTATAAAAACAGTGTTGGCCTACATGGACTTGAAATGAACCGCTTCCATTTCTGGGAAATATATTAGGGCAGGTAGGTTGGAAAGGATTAAAATACCAAAGAGAATATCCAACAGTAAATAAACGGTTTCCAGCCAAGGCCCAATCTGCGATCTCATAATGAATGGGTTCAGGGGGAGTGGCCCAGATGGTTTGAGGATTATGTCTACCATAGAGTGTGGAACGAACACAGTCAAATTGACCCTGTTGAAAGACAACTTTTCGTAAGTCTCCTTGACAGACTCTTTGATATTCCCCATAGGGCACTCGAACTCTATTCATCACTACCGTAGCGACAGCTTTCATACCATTTTCCCCTTCGCCTCCAGCTTCACATTTAATAATTCTCGCCAACAGCTCCCGAACTGAGTACGACATAAGATTCACCTCCTATTATGGTTTCCCTATCAATGTATTCAGATTAAGTAGAAAAGTTCTAACTGCACATGGAATACTCAAAAAATAATTATTCATTAAAATTGATGTTTTTTGATTCTTTCTTAAACTTAAAAGTATAAGCAAGCATTATGTTTATTTTTGTAATAAAAGAATGTATAATGAAGGAATAAGAAAAGTAGAATGAGGTAGATATAAGGGAGGAATGGGCGAAGGATGGGTAAAGGTGTTTGGAGGTTTGTCTTACTTATATGGATAGTACAGGTATATCTTCCTGTACAAGTATTTGCCTATCAAACAGAAAAAAAGAATATATTGGTGATTCATTCCTATAATAAGGGTTTGTATTGGACAGAGTCTATAACAGAAGGAATACATGCAGTCTTAGATCCCTATCAGAAGGATATTGTACTAGAATGGGCTTATATGGATACTAAATATAATGACTATCAAGGGTACAATGAACAATTATATAAGCTGTATAAATATAAATATAAAAACAGGCATTTTGATGCAATACTTACTTCTGATGATGATGCTTTTCAGTTTATGTTAAAATACGGACAGGAAGTATTTCCAGGAGTCCCCTTTGTATTTTGCGGAGTTAATATTTTTGAAGAGCAAATGCGAGAAGAACATCCTGACTTTACAGGTGTCATTGAAAGAATAGACTTGGAGAGCACGCTAGATATAGCGATCAAGCTACATCCAGAGCGGAATACACTTTTGGTGCTCACAGATGGAACGACTACAGGGACTATCGTAAAAGAGATGGTTGAAAAATATAAGAGCTATTATGATCAAAAACTTAAGTTTGAGTTTTATGAAAGTATGAACCTTGATGAAATAGAAAAAAAGCTAAAAACGATGCCTGAAAAAACTTTGATTTTTGTGCTCACATATTTTAAACAACCAGAAGGTGGAGTGATTTCTGAAAAAGAAGCGATGCAATATCTGACGAATACGTATAACTTTCCCGTGTATAGTTGTTGGGATATATATATGGAATCAGGCATGGTAGGAGGTATGCTGAATAGAGGATTTGAGCAGGGGAGAGTGGCAGCAGAAAAGATATTACTGGTACTAAAGGCAGGATCGGCTCAAGATATTCCTATTGGGCAGAGTATCCCAAATCAGTATATGTTTGATTATAATCAAATGAAGCGTTTTGGAATTAAGCTTACAGACCTACCCCCAGGAAGCATCATAAAAGGCAGAAAAGATTTTATCTACTCTATTCCTAAGGAGCAAGCATGGATCTATATTTGCGTGTTGATTGGACTTCTTGTGTTGATCATAGGCGCACTTAGTATCAACATCTATAAAAGAAAAAAAGCAGAAGAAACCCTCAGAGCAAGTGAAGAGCGGTATAGAAAATTAGTAGAAATTTTGCCTGTAGCTTTAATTATTCATATCGACGGCATCTTACAGTATGCAAATGAAGCAGCGTATAAACTCCTACAGGTATCTAGATCAGAAGATATCATAGGAAAAAGCATGTGGGATTTTGTACATCCAGATAGTGTGGGGGTACTGACAGCGTACATTGAGAAGTTTGCACAAGGAATTATACAGGATCCCGTAGAAACTAAGGTGATTACAGGTGAGGGTGAAAATATTGATGTGCAATCCATAGTCACGCTATTGCCATATAAAAATCAGATAGGAATCATGGTTGTTGCCATAGATATTACCGAGCAGAAAAAAGCAGCAGAATTAAAAGAAAAAATTAAGGAAAAAAAGAGATTATTAGAAGAAGTGCAAGAGTATGATCGATTAAAAACAGAGTTTTTCTCCAATCTGTCCCATGAGATGAGAACACCCCTTAATCTCATATTCAGCTCTATTCAATTATTAGAATTAGACTTTAATCGGCAGGTGTTAGATGAAAAAAGTATCCAAAAAAAGATAAAAATATTAAAGCAGAATAGTTATAGGATGATAAAACTGATTAATAATCTTATCGATATTTCGCGAATTGATGCAGGGTACTATGAGTTTAATCTGCAAAATATGGATATAGTTTTGCTGGTTGAAGATATTGTTCAGTCTGTGGCAGCATATGTGGAGTACAAAAAAATACAACTTATATTTGATACCGATATAGAAGAAAAAATAATGGCTTGTGATCCTGAAAAAATAGAGCGAATTATACTAAATTTATTATCCAATGCTATAAAGTTTACAGACAGGGGTGGTCAGATTATGGTGGAGATCTGTGATGGGAAGGATGATATACAAATTTATGTGAAAGATACAGGGATTGGAATGGAACTGGATCAAAAAGAGTTAATTTTTGATCGTTTTAGACAAGTGGATAAGTCTTTTACCAGAAAACAGGAGGGAAGTGGTATAGGACTTTCTCTAGTGAAATCCATGGTAGAGATGCATAAGGGTAGTATTACGGTAGGTAGTATATACGGGCAGGGTAGTGAATTTAGGATTACCCTTCCTATCCTAGTTTTACAGGAGGATCAGATAGGAGAGATACAGTCCCAGCAGCGAAGCTCCGTAGAAAAAATAAATATTGAGTTCTCCGATATATATGAGATTATGCGGAGTACTTTATAACTATCGAGGAAAGTCTTTCAAACTTTACCGTTGTCTGCTACAATAAAGGTATTGACAGTACTGGAATTTATACAAATATAAAAACACAGATGGGTATAATAGGGGGCGAAGCCATTGTCAGAAGCAAAGAATAAAGAATATCCCAAAAAAATACGGCGTACCTTGAAAAAGAGAATATCCAAGGCGATCTCACGCTCTGTGGGGATTGCGATTACACTGTTTACAATAATGATGTTACTTCTTTCAGCTATGTTTTTTAAGGGAATGGGAGCAGCAGTTTCTGAGGTGGTTAGTCATGGTATTGCCAATCAATTAAATAACAAGCACTTTTTGAACCATATGGGAGTTTCAAATATGGAAGAGCTACAAATACACAATCCAAACTTTCAAGGATGGTTGTTAAGTATACAAGAAATGCTGAGAATACGTTGGTTAGAACAAGAAAAAGAACAAGGACAAGGACAAAGACAACCAAAAATTGAACAGGCAGGACCTTTTCATGATCCTAATGCAATCTATGCTATATCCGTTACTATTACAGTACAAGACAAGATCATTCATCAGATCGGTGAAAAGGATCTATGGGATATGGAAAATATGGAAAATCAGGGGATAAACTTGTTACAAAAACCGATAGTAAGCGCATATAGGTTTTTAGATACGGAAGGCAGTTCGCCAATTATACAGGGGGAAGAGCAAGTAGGGTCGGTTACAGCCAGGGTATCGCCTACTATTTTGTTATTTTTATTTTTAGCTTTTGTTTTTGCAGTTGTGATGCTTAGTATCAGTGCACTCATTATTTCAAAAGTGATTACGTATTTCTTTGTGTATCCTATTGTACGGCCTCTCACCTTGCTGCAGAAAAAGATGGAAGCTATTGCCAATGAACAGCTAGAAGATGCAATTCATTCATCACTGAGCATGGATAAAAAGCCTTTGAGAGAGATTGCATCCTTAACAGATTCAACCAATAGGATTATCACAAAGATGAAAGAATATATAGACTTAGTGGATCAGCAAAAGGGAGAACTAGAAGCGCAAAAGCAGGAATTAGAATCTCAAAGAGATGAACTGGAGTCTCAAAATGAAGAACTGGAAGCGGTAACAGAAGATCTTAAAGAGACAAGCCAGTATGTGGAACAAAAAAACAAGCAGCTAGAAAATTTCTTTAATAATGTAGGACAAGGGTTCTTATCCTTTGGCGTAGATTTATTGATTGATGAAGAATATAGTGCAGAATGTAAAAATATATTTGGAGTGGATATTAAACACGAAAAATTATCCCAACTGCTTTTTCCAGAAGACGAAGAACAAATCCTATTTTTGGATTCTATATTTCAAAAAATATTATATAAGAAGGATCCTAATAAGTCGGAAATTTATCTATCCCTGCTTCCCACAGAAGTAACCCTACACAATCGATTTATTCAAATAGAGTATAAACAGATAGGATATACTAGGGAGAATTCTGGTATGTTTATGGTCATCCTGACAGATATTACAGATAAACGTGCGCTGGAATACAAGATGGAGGAAGAAAAGAATATCCTAAAGATGGTAGTCAAGGTTGTTGTGAATTATAACGATTTTATGGACTGTGTGGAAGAGTATAAGGAATTTTACAGATTTAAACTTCAAGAACTTCTAGAAAGCCAAAACCCTCTTCAGGAGATTTATCATGAGGTATATAGAAACATTCATAATTTTAAAGGGAATTTTAGTCAATTTGATTTATGTAGTGTGATTCAGCAGCTCCATACGATGGAAACACAAATCAGTAAGAGTAAAAAAAATCTCCCCAATATGGATGTGTGGGAGTTTGGTGGATTTATAAGGCAATTTAATCTGGCGCTCTGGTTAGAAGAAGACTTGGACATTTTAAGAACATTTTTGGGAGATGAATTTTTCTTTAGGAAGAATGCTTTTGCAGTGGATAAACAAAAGCTTTTAGAGATTGAGAGAAAGATGATCAATACGCTTTCTCCAAAGGAATGCAGCTTGCTTCTTCCAGATATCAAAAGGCTTCGGTATCAGCCATTTAAAGAATTGATGAAGACATATCCTGAGTATGTAGCCAAGTTGGCAGAAAGAATGGATAAAACGATAGAGCCAGTCGTGATAGAAGACGATGAAGCAGTAATTGATACAGAGTACTATCATGACTTTGCCAAGTCCCTAGTCCATATATTTAGAAATAGCGTGGACCATGGAATTGAAACGATAGAGGAGCGTGTGATCGCAGGCAAAAGTGAGGCTGGAAATATAGGTTGTAAGATCACAAAGCAGAAAGAGATGCTTCAGATCATAATTGCCGATGATGGGCGAGGCATTGATCTAGAAGCGATACGCCATAAAGCTGTAGAACGAGGTATGTTTTCTCAAGAGGAAGCGCAAAATGTATCTTCCGAGGATCTTTTACATGTGATTTTCAGAGATGAATTTTCCACCAAAGAGGAAGTTACAGAGATTTCAGGAAGAGGTGTAGGTTTGGCATCTGTGAAAGCAGAGCTTGGTAGAGTAGGTGGTACGGTAGAGATCCAAACACACGAAGGACGAGGAACAGAGTTTATATTTACCTTGCCGCTAGAACAAAAAAATGAATCTGTGCAAGTTTCTATTAGTCATATTATGGATGCATTAATCGATACCTCAAAGCATTTTATGCAGGAGCAAAACATGGGTACATTTGAGTTGGATGAAGATATTAGCCAAACAAATCGTATATGTTTAAATAATATTACAGCACTGATTAATATTCGTGGAATCGTAGATGCTATTTTGGTCTTGAGTCTCAATGAGCAGTTAGCCCATCGGCTTGTAAAGAGCTTCGTGATAGAAGAACTAACACCAGAGGAAGAACAGGGATATATTGAAGATGTAGTAGCAGAGGCATTTAATATTATAGCAGGCAATTCTATCAAACAATTAAAAGAGATTGAGGATTTTATCACCATTGGAACGCCTACGATCATTTGTTATAAGGGTGCTTCTATCAAGTATGCAGACTCCCAAATCTGGAGCTGTGTACTAGGAGTAGAGGAAAGTGAATATAGCATCAGCTTGATTTCCATGGATAAAAATCTCTCAGAGGAGGGGAATATATGGCACGTATTTTAATCACAGATGATTCAGTGGTCATGAGAAAAAATCTCAAGTCCATATTGACGACAGGAGGACATAGTGTAATAGGGGAAGCAGCCAATGGTCAGCAAGCTTGTGCTGAATATGAAAAACTGAAACCAGATCTAGTGACGATGGATATAACCATGCCCGTGATGGATGGAATAGAAGCAGTAAAGAAGCTTATTAAGGATTTTCCAGATGCAAAGATTATCATGATCAGTGCGCTAGATCAGAAGAGAATGGTATTTGAGGCTTTGGAAAATGGAGCAAAGCATTATATCGTAAAACCGATTACTGCAGAAAAGGTGTTACACATCATACAAGAAGTATTGCAGGAGGAAGATCTTCAAGAGAATCTTTCAGAAGTAAGCAGTATACCTGATCAGGGTACACCTTTTTCTATTGAAAATGTCAATGGAGAATTTATCGTAAAAATTCATGAACAAATGGATGGAAGTCAGCTGCAGTTTTTACAGATGGCTGTACAAGGATTTCTATTTGTACGCCCCTTACAAGTTACTTTTGATTTTGGTCATACTGCCCTATTAGATCTACAAGTCTTAAAACAACTAGGGACGATAGGCAAGAGTATTCATGATATGGGTGGAATATGTGGGGTTAAAGCTTTTAATGCGCAACTAATAAAACAAATAGAAAATGCAGGATGGGGAGAGTTTACCACCAGCCAAACAAATGATTCTACGGAAGGGGAAGTATAATGAGTATACATATTGGTGCCAAAATAGGAGAGATTGCAGATACAGTACTGCTCCCAGGAGATCCTCTGCGAGCCAAGGTGATCGCAGAAACCATGCTAGGAAATGCGGTATGCTATAACGAGGTACGGGGGATGTATGGTTTTACAGGAACCTATAAAGGCAAAAAGATATCTGTACAGGGAACTGGAATGGGAATTCCGTCTATATCCATCTATGTAAATGAATTAATTCAGAGCTATGAGGTGAAAAATCTTATCCGAGTAGGAACTTGTGGAGGAATTCAACCTACCGTAGCAGTGCGAGACGTGATCTTGGCGATGAGTGCATCGACTACTTCTGGTACGGTTCGTACTCGTTTTCAAGACAGTACCTATGCACCTACAGCGGCGTTTAGTCTATTAAAGAAAGCGTATGATGCAGCGATCGCAAAAGGAGCGCCTGTAAAGGTAGGGAATGTACTTACGGGAGATTTATTTTATGATGATAGTCAGACGTGGAAAAAATTTGCAGCGTATGGTGTACTCGGTGTAGAAATGGAAACAGCAGAACTATATACCCTAGCGGCAAAATGGGGTGTCAATGCGTTATCGATCTTGACGGTCAGTGACAGCCTTGTAACTGGAGAAGAAACTACCTCAGAAGAACGGCAGAACACTTTTAAAACAATGATTGAGATTGCTTTGGAAGCAGCGGTACAAATATAAAAATTGCAGATTACAGAAAAAGAAGGTGGTAGGGCAAATATATAAATCTTCCAACAACTGCAAAATCGCACTTGTGTAAAGGGAGGGTGTAGCTAACACTCTGGGACGTGCTCTTTTGTTGCAGTTGTTTACAGATTTATATATTTACCCTACCACTGTATACTTTTTAGGAGATCTCAAGATCCCAGCCTTTTGGCTGGGATTTTTCTATGTGTGGATATGAATTTATTCAAGATAAGAAAAGTGGGCATACTACGTAGGAAGAATTCATACAGGAGGAACCCATATGTTCAAGAATAAAGAAGTAGAAGGAAATGTTTTTACGCATAGTCCGCATTCCTATTGGATCGCGTCTACGGATACGCCAAAGCTTCAAATGCTTACGGAAGAGACCACAGCCGATGTGGTCATCATCGGGGGAGGCATGGTAGGCATTACTACCGCCTATCTATTAAAAGATGCAGGGCTAAAGATCATCATATTAGAGGGTAATCGATTGCTAGAAGGGGTCACAGGACATACCACAGCCAAGCTTACGTCCCAGCACAAGATCATCTATGCAGAACTAATCAAGAAATTTGGTCAGGAAAAGGCACAGATGTATGCGGATGCCAATCAGCAGGCGATAGAAAAAGTGGCATCTATTGTGGAGGACAGAAAGATTGACTGTGACTTTAGTCGGCAGAGGGCGTATGTATATACTCGTTCAGAGGACTATATAAAGCAGTTAGAAAAAGAAGTACAGGCAGCTCAAAGTTTAGGGATTCCTGCTTCTTTTGAAAGCAAGATCGATCTCCCTTTTTCCATCAAAGGCGCAGAATGCTTTGAAAACCAAGCTCAATTTCACGTACGAAAATATCTACTGGCATTAGTAGAAGAGATTCAGAAAGCAGGGGTACAGATTTTTGAGCATTCTAGAGTGATCGATGTAGAAGGGGGGAGTCCGTATAAAGTCATTACCCAAAAAGGCAGTGTTCATGCGGCGAAGGTTGTGGTAGCATCCCATTATCCTGTTCAAGATCGGTTTGGATTTTATTTTAGTAGGATGTATACGGAGAGATCGTATATACTCGGATTAAAGGTGAAGGAAAAGTTTTCGGGCGGCATGTATATTACAGCAGAAACGCCTACACACTCTTTCAGATCCCAAGCTACAGAGGATGGAGAGCTGGTACTACTCGCAGGCGAAGGACATAAAACGGGGCAGGGAGGTCCTACCCATATCCATTACAAAAGACTTTTGGAGTATGCCCAAGAAGTATATGACGTACAGTCTGTACCCTACAGGTGGTCTGCTCAAGACTGCTATACCGTAGATGGTGTACCCTATATTGGACAGCTTACTGCCCATACACCTCATATGTATGTGGCTACTGGTTTTTTTAAATGGGGTATGACCAATAGCACGGCAGCAGGAATCATTCTAAGTGATCTACTGCAAGAAAAGGAAAATTCATGGCTCCCTGTATTTGATTCTCTTCGGTTTACACCCAAAGAATCTGCAAAAGATTTCATCGTGCAGAATGCCAATGTGGCACAACAATTTGTGGGAGGAAAGATATACAGGCCTTTAGCAGATCAAGAAGATCTAGCCCATGGAGAAGGCAGAATTATTGAATGCAACGATCAAAAGGTAGGTGCCTATCGGGATGAAACAGGACAGCTCCATATCGTAGACCCGATCTGTCCACATATGGGATGTCAGCTCTCATGGAATGAAGCAGAACGAACTTGGGATTGCCCATGTCATGGTTCACGGTATACCTATGAAGGAGAAGTCATCGAAGGGCCCGCAGTTCATGGACTTACGAAAATAGAGATAGAATAATCTCCTCATTTTTAGAGGAGTATGATATAATGATTTTGTGGAGAATACTGGGAATGGAAGGAGGCTGTATATGAGTATTTATGAAACATTTAAAACGGTAATGAGCCAGATTTTAGATACTACGCAGATAAAGACTGTGTTTGGAGACCCGATCCGAACAGAAAACAAAGTAGTGATTCCAGCAGCGAAAGTAAAATATATGTTTTGGGGCGGTGGTGGCGGAGGTCACACCCAAAGTCAAAAGGATAATCAAAGAGAAGCAGAAGAAGATGGGTGCAATGGAATCGGTGGGGGCGGCGGCGGCGGAGCCGGTGTCAGCACTCGAGCTGTAGGCGTTTATGAGATCACAGATAAAGAGACAAAATTTATTCCTGTGGTCGATACCAAATATATTGTGATGATGGTCATGGGTTTTTTATTTGTGATGTACAAGATATCAAAAAAAAGCGAACGGTAAAGAAATTAAAAAATAACGCGCAAGATATAGGAACCTGATAGAAAAAGCCACCTTGAAATTTATTTCAAGGTGGCTTTTTGTAGGCAGTGTGATCGGAATCTCCAAAGCCACAGACTCCGTAGACTACGAATACGATATCTTAAATAGACTCATCAGCACCAGAGACACCAAAGAATCAGAAAAAGAAGGAAAACAATACACCTATGACGACTTTGAAACCGAGTCAAAACAGTGACTTAACTCGGTCACAATGGAGGCGGCAACAGTCCGATCCTCTCACCGCGACAAAATAAAGACAAGAACAACCCAGGCAACCACTATGGTAATCTCTGGCTTAAAACACCACTAGTAAAATAGCCGCAGATTTGATAAAATAAACATATACTATCCTATTACTACGTATGGAGAAAACATGATGAAAATTGATGACACACAACGACGAACAGTAGAGCCAAGTGGAAATACCAAACATCAAATACAAGACAAAGGCTATAAAAAACTCTTTCAAAATAAAGAAATATTTCTAGAATTCTTACATACCTTTATACATGAAGAATGGGTAAAAGATATACAAGAAAATGATCTAATCAGAGTAGATAAAGAATATGTACTAGAAGACTATAGAAAAAAAGAATCCGATATTGTCTATCGGATGAAGCTAAAACATCCAACAACGGGACAAGAAAAAGAAGTAATCTTCTACATTCTGCTCGAACTGCAATCAAGAGTAGACAGGATGATGCCATATCGGCTACTTATGTATATGATACAGATATGGAAACAAGATTTAACAAATATAACGATAGAAGAAACCAATAAAAAAGACTTTAAGCTTCCAGCCATTATTCCGATTGTACTTTATAATGGAGCAAGTGAGTGGGATGCAGGTATGCAATTTAGAGACTTACAGAATGCATCTGAAAGATTTGGAGAATACGTAGTAGACTTTAAATATATCCTAGTCAATACCAATAGCTATACAGAAGCAGATTTACTAAACATATCGAATGCCATTTCATGTATCATTATGATGGACCAATCGGTTGTTGGGAAAGATAAAGATGTGATGATTCGAAGACTAAACGAAATTATAGCAATCAAAGATCAACTACCTGTACAAAAGATGGATTTAATATTTGAATGGTTGATGGAAGTACTAATGAAACGATTTCCAGAAAAAGAAGTCAAGAAAATCATTCAAAGTATGAAGGAGGGTAAGACTATGACATATGCGATTGAAAGGCTATTTGATGAAGCAGAAGAAAAAGGCAAGATAGAAACAGCAAAAGTAGCCTTGATAGAAGGACTCCCCATAGAACTGATTAAAAAGTTGACAGGACTAGAAATAGAAAAAATAGAAGAATTGCAGAGACAAATAGTGCATTAAATTGATTTCATAAAGCCTAGAAACAGAATATATCTCTGTTTTAGGCTTTTATTGTTTTAGATCAATATGTAAATTTGTTGAATTGGCTGTACAAGTAAAATGTATTGGGAATATTGGTGACAAAGTATTACTGCCAATTTTAAATAAATTGGGAGACACTGTAGAAATAAAATATCCTTTAAAGACAGGAGAAATATATGATGATCTGATAGAAAACGAAGATGAAGTAATATATCTTTTTGAAACGCAAGGAGGTAATAAATAACAGTTTTTAATCTTAACTTGAACCAAAGGTGCATAAGTTTTAATCTTAGAAAATTGGAGGAATTCATATGTTTAAAAAGTTATTATCATTAGTTTTAGTAGTCAGTTTTACTTTCAACACTGTAATCTATGCCAATTCTGTTACGGAGGAGATGAAAGATATAGGCAGCGAGGGTACTGTAGAGATTATTAAAAATCAAGTAGATGCCGTGGGGGTCAGTGGGAAGGTAGTTTTTAATGTGGGTGCTGAACTACTAGAGATTGCAGGGTTGCAGGATATGAAAGGAGAAATGCTTAGTAAAGTTAAAGTGTATGCAGTGGAAGTTTTTGTGGATATAAAGAGTAGTGATTGGTTTGCTGACTCCATGAGCAAGCTTGTTGGCATCGGGGTTTTAAATGGATATGATGGGAAACTGAATCCAAATGAGCAGATCAAGGCAGATGAATTTGTCAAAATGACTATAACAGCTATGGGATATACGGATATTCAAAATGGATCGGAGTATTGGGCTATGAATTATATCGTAAAAGCTACAGAACTTGGGCTTGTAAGGAATGGAGAATTTGATGAGTATAATAGAGCGATCACAAGGGAAGAAATGGCTAGGATCATTGTAAGAGTTGTAAATGAAGATGCAACAGTAGATATGGACAAAGTATCGGCTGCATTTACGGATTGGAGTACAGTGACCTATAAAGACGATTTTGCCAAGGCTGTAATGTTGGGGATCATGGGTGGCTATCCTGATAGGACTGTAAGAGCTGCAGCAAGTGCAACAAGGGCAGAAGCTACTACGATGATTGTTAGATTGATTGATCCAAGTGCGAGATTTTGATGGATTGGTTTGTGCACTGTTGCTCAAAGAGAAAGACTTAATTGACGAGATTAGATTTGTACATCCCAAGGATATGCAGGATGGTAAGATTCCTGTAACCGATAAGGATATTACTACGAATCTTCCTTATGTAGAAGGCGTATATTTGGCATTTGACCATCATTTAAGCGAAACGGTTCGTAATACACAAAAGCATTCTAATCATATTATAGATCCCCATGCTCCATCAGCAGCAAGAGTAGTGTATGACTACTATGGAGGTAAAGAAGAATTCCCCAGAGTTTCTGATGAGATGATGCTAGCAGTAGATAAAGCAGATTCAGCTCAGTTTACCATGGAAGATGTCCTAGACCCAAAGGGTTGGGAGCTTTTGAGCTTTCTCATGGATGCGAGAACCGGTTTGGGGCGTTTTCGCACATTTACAGTGTCTAATTACGCACTGATGATGAACTTGATCGATTACTGCAGAGATCATACGATAGAAGAAATTCTGCAGCTGCCTGATGTGGATGAAAGAGTAAATCTGTATATGGAACATGTAGAGCGTTTTAAACAAATGATGAGAAAAAGAGCAGTAGTACAGGAGAATGTATTAGTGATTGACCTGCGAGAGGAGGATACGATATGGGCAGGGAACCGCTTTATCGTCTATGCCATGTATCCAGAATGCAATATTTCTGCACAGATCATGTGGGGACTCAATAGACAAAATACGGTATGTACCATAGGAAAATCTATCTTTGACCGCAGTTCTACGTTGAATATAGGAGATCTTATGTTACAGTATGGCGGTGGCGGGCATATGAATGCAGGTACCTGCCAAGTAGACAACGATGCAGCAGCTCAGTTGCTTCCAGAGATCGTAAACAAACTGAAAGATACAGCACAAGATGTAGGAGCGTAATACAAGAACCACCTTGAGATGAAATTCAAGGTGGTTCTTGTATGTTTAATGGATTATTTAGGTAAAGTAATTACAAATTTGGTACCCATATGAAGAGAAGAGGTAACTTGTATAGAACCCTTCAAGGCATCTACTTCTTTTTTGACGGAAGACATCCCGATCCCACGACCTGACACCTGTGTAACAGCATCTTTCGTAGAGAGTTCATCCATAAATATAAGCTCTACTACTTGTGCCTCAGAGAGGGTCTCCGCTTCTTGTATGCGGAGGATCCCTTTTTGCACCGCTTTGTCTCTAATTTTAGCTGTATCGATACCATGACCATCGTCTTCAATGGTAAGGAGGATATGGTCATGGTCTTTGTGAATTTTGCATTGAATGGTGCCATATTCATCTTTACCCATATCCATACGTTGCTCTGGAGACTCTATACCGTGATCCATACAATTTCTAAATATATGAATCAAAGATTTGGCAAAAGGAAGGTATAGTTCAGGATCAACAAGGAGCTCTTCTCCTTGAATGATAAAAGGATGTACATACTTTTCTAGCCGTTCAGATAAATTTTGAACATAAGCAGGATATCCTTTGAGGAGTTCTGCTAAGGGTCGATAGCGCAATTGTCTTATGAGGGGCAGGAGCTGTACATATTCAGCAGAAGAAAGAATAGATTGCATTTTTGCTTCGATTTCTAATAATTTATCCTGATCAATATGAATAGAGTGATCTTTGGTAAAGTACTGTTTTCCTAGTATATTCTGCAATATGTCTAATTCCTCAGAGAGCCACTGTTTCATATCTTGAGGTGACAAAAGTGCAGTAAAATCGGGTATCTCGGCAAGCGTGAGCGGATCAACGAGTGCTGTATCTTTAAATGCCGACAGCGCAGACTCCAATTGATGAAGCTTTGATACGATAGAGGAGAGTTCATATTGGCTAAAGCTTCCTTTGAAAGTATGGATACTGCGGTATATTTCAAAAAGTTGCTGTAACGGAGGTAGAGGACTCTGCAAGATTTCTTGAAGTCGTTCTGTATAAAACTCCTCATATCCTTTGACGCAGTCCATAAAGTCAGCAAAGTTAGCTACGACTTTGACGACCATCCGTAAAGTAGATTGTTCTTCTAGGGCTTGTTTTTCCAAAAGCCTTTTTTCTGTAACATCTGTAAGAATCACCATGAGGGTCATGAAAGGATTTTCACTCCACTGGTTTTCAATCAGTTTATATTCAATTTCTATATGCTGTTCATACAGGGTGATCTCTTCGGGTAGTAAAGATAAGTAAATCAGCTTTTGCTTGGAAGCATTTTTTTGAAAAATAGTGTGAAGAATTTGTTCCATAGTCTTCCTGTCTTCACAATCAGTAGGATAAATAAGGTGAGGAAAGTACATGCCTTCAATATGTGTATGGAATATACGAAGACATTCTGTGCTATAATCTGGTTGGATCAGTAGGTCAGCGCGGATAGATAAAAATCCTTGTCCTGCATGATTTAATAGACTACGAATATTGGCAGTGGTTTCTTGAAGCGCCTTATTTGTTTCTGAAAGCTTTCGAGTCCGTTCCTCAACTAGGTTTTCTAGGTTATTTTTGTGAAGTGCTAGGCTGTTATACAAGTTAGCATTCTCTAAAGCAATAGCCAATTGAGAACATATGATGCTAAGTATTTTAATGCGGTTTTCAGTAAAAGCACTACTGAGTAGATTGTTTTCTAGATATAGGATTCCTATTAATTTGCGTTTATTCATTACGGCTGTACATAAGATGGATTTGGGCTTTTCTTTTGCGATGTATGGATCCATCATAAATTTTTCAGATATAGAAGCTACAGAGAGTACTACATCTTCTTTGGTGCGGTATACATAATTAATAATACTAATAGGAATTTTAAAACTCTTGCGTATAGGTATAGACTGTAGTACTGTAATATTTTCACCTTCTAGAATTCCTTCTGCTTCAACCACCAGATCCTGATCTTTCTTCACGATAAAGTATACTCTTTGAGCACCAGCATATTCTAATACGATTTTTACTAGTTTTCGTAAAAGTTGTTCTAGCACGATCTCGCCAGAGATAGCTTGAGTAGCCTTAATAATTGCAGCAGTATCCAACATGTCAGAAGTACTGGTACTTGTAGTATGTATGGCTGCTGAATGGGTACTTTGCTCAAAATCTACCGTAAGAAGCTTTACATATCGTGCCTTAAGCTGCTTTGCTTTTCCAAGAGCACCCCATTTTACATAATGATGGTACGCATTTCGAATACACTCTTCTCCCATATCAAAATTACTCTTGGACAAATAAAATTTGCCAGCTAATTCATAAGCAAGAGCTTGTTCTTGAAGATATCCGTTTTGATCCGCCCATTCGATTGCCTTAAAATAAAAAGCTACTGCTTTTTTGCCATTTCCCAAGACTCTGGCTTGCTCGGCTTCTACCAAATAATATTTGTGTAAAAAGTTCATGGGGGCATGGTCAGCCCACTTTCTGAGTTTTTTTTGATTATGCATAACATGTATATATAAACTACTGAGCTTGGAAGGATGATCCGCATCATAGAGCGCCAAGCGAGTCAGAGAATCATAAAAATATAGGAGTACAACAGACTGAAGAGATTTTACCCCTTCTTTATAAATATAAGCATTGCGAGCATGATCCAATGCTTCTTCATAATGCCCAAAAGTATAACTCAAAAATAGCTTGTGAATATATACGGTACAAATAGAGGGATAATCTTTAGCGTCCAAATGAATAGGAAGCATGCCCTCTTCATTGTATATTTGGCCAGAGAGGACGTGGGGCGTATCCGTTCTGCCTAATAGATGAAGTGTAGTTTGCCACCAGATCTGTTGCAGAGAAGCAATATTTACCTGCTTTAATTGAATCATGAGAGCTGCATAGGTAGAAATTTCTTTTTCAAGGTCTACTAAATTCTTACCGATGCAAAAAGAATGATAACAGTATATATGTGCACAGTAGCAGGAAAATTCCCAGTCACCAGCACTTAAACCGATCCTGTGCCCCTCTATCAAATCGTCTAAAGTATCTTTCACATGCACTTTCCAAGGTTTGATAAAATCATTCACAGAAAAGATTGTCTTTGCTTTTACATCTACAGCCGTAAAAGAATCGAGGAGCGTAAGAGACATATTGCCAAACGCGTACCCTTCTTGCATATCTCCTAAGATACTGCACAGGATAAGGGCATATCCTGAGTAGGCATAAGCAGATAGGGGCGCATTGCCATAGCGTAAGGATAGAAGCATCATTTCAAACAATACAAGAGGCAGAAGATTTGGGCAGGCTAAATAAGCCGAGGTAGTAATGCTCCCTAGAATATCCATAGTGGCTAGCTTTTCTGGATTTGTCATAATAGGAAGAGATAAAAAATCTGCAGGTTTTTTGTATTTTAAAATCATTTTTATTTTTATTAGTTTTAAAAGTACATGCATTTTCGTAGCATTCTTAGGAAGAGATACCCCTAAAAGCTTGAGTACGTGTTGACCTAACTGGATAGACTCCATCATTTTGTTCTGTACCTTGTAAGATACGATCATGATCTCATAGACTCGGATTTGATCTAATAGTGTTCGGCCGTGGAGGATGACAATTTTGGATAGACGATCCATCTCGTTAAATTTGGTGCTGATATAAGCTGCTTCAGTGGCTTCTATATAAAGCCCTAGGGTCAAATCATAAGCATCTTGCCAGCTAGACAAATCCAAAAAGGAGATACCTATGGAAAGATAGTGTAAGGCAGCCTCGGAAGCGGCAGAAGCCTTTGCCTTGCGCCCTGCTATAAGATTGAGTTGAGCCATCTCATAACGCTCTTTTTTATAGGTGATTAGATCGATACCATAATTGATTTGATTGACAATCTCAAAAATCCTATCATCCTGAGCAGGATCTTCTATGGTTTCAAGAAGTAGTTTTCCTATTTTTAGATGGACTTCTTTTTTGATAGGATCTTTTACTAAGGCATAGGCTGCCTGCTGTACCCTGTCGTGGAGAAAAGTATATCGAATATGTCGGCTATCTATATGCTGTACATATTTATATTCTTCAGAAGCAGGAATGATCAGATCGAGTTGTAGGGCTGGCCACAAGGATTGGGAAGTGTCTTGAGAGGTTTGCCCTATAATGATGGATAAGGTATAGAGATCAAATTCGCTGCCGATACAGGCTGCAAGCTGCAGTGCTACTTGGGTTGGTTCTGGCAACCGTTGTATTTTTTCGATCATTAAGTCTACGACATTGTCTGTAATACGACAATGTCTGATGCCATCTATATCCCAAGTCCAAGTGCCTTGATGGGTATCAAACCAAATATGACCCTCTTCATGTAATGCCATTAAAAATTGGTTCAAAAAGAATGGGTTGCCACCCGTTTTTTGTAGGACTAGTTCTCCTAAAGAAATGACCGACGCAGGTTCGTGGCGTAGGGTCTCTGAAAGCATCTGCTGAATATGGGATAGGGTCAGGGGTCTTAGTGAAAAAGTATGGATGGTATTAAGGGTGCGACCTATTTTATCCATGCTAAGCATAAGGGGATGGGCATCATCCACCTCATTTTGTCGATATGCGCCTATAAAAAAAATATACTTAATGTCTATATCTGCAGTAAAGAGCTCTACCATTTTTAAAGAAGAAGCATCGGCCCATTGTAGGTCATCTAAGAACAAGGTCAGGGGATGCTTTGCGGTAGCAAAGGTTTTAATGAAACTGCCGAATACTAATTGAAAGCGGTTTTGTGCTTCTGTAGAGGGGAGCTGCGGGAGGGGAGGTTGAGGGCCTAGGATATGTTCAAGCTCAGGGATTACATCTACCATCACTTGCCCTGTTGTACCTAAGGCTCTTTGCAATTTTTTACGCCATACCTGAATCTGCTGTTCGCTTTCTGATAAAATTTGGCCGATCAAGTCTTTGAATGCTTGGATCAGAGGATAATAAGGGATATCTCGTTTAAACTGCTCGAATTTACTTGCAATAAAATAGCCCTGTTTTTCTATGATGGGCCTATGAATTTCGCGAACTAATGCAGATTTGCCGATGCCAGAATGGCCTGCAATGAGGGCAATTTCTTTCGCACCGGTAGATACCTGCGCAAAAGCAGAGAGCAGCCCTGCTACTTCTTCCCCTCTTCCATATAATTTTTGGGGAATGAGGAATATACTGGATATATCTTTTTGACATAGTGGAAAAGAAGAAATGGTTCCAGTGGAGGAAAGTTGCTGCAAGCAGTTTTCGAGATCATATACAAGTCCGGATGCACTTTGATATCTAGCTTCAGGCATCTTTTCCATAAGTCGTAGGATAATCTCAGATAGGATCTGAGGGATTTTGGGATTAAGTATATGGAGCGGAGTAGGATTTTGAGCAAGATGGCAGTGAATCCACTCCATTTCATCTTCACCTTGGAAGGGAAGAAAGCCGATTAAGGTTTCGTACAAAGTAACACCCAAGGAGTAAAAATCGGATCGGTAATCTAGGGTATAGGTGGTTCTTCCTGTTTGTTCTGGAGAAATATAATACAAAGTCCCTTCAATTCGGGGAGACTGCTGATTTTTATTTTCTTGACACAGGAGGGTAGATAAACCAAAGTCAATAATTTTGACTTCGTGAGTGGTAAGATTCACGATAATATTATTTGGATTGATATCTTTATGAATGATCGCATGATGGTGGATCTTTTGCAATGTCTGGGCAGCAGAGAGCGCGATTTGCATACATGTTTCAACAGAGAGCTTATGGGTATGTATAATATGTTTGAGGGATACTCCACCAAAGTCTTCCATAACTAATACAGGGGTATTGTTATAGTCTTCTATAGAATAGATTTGTACAATCCCAGGAAGATTCAATTGTTGACTTATTTTGTACTCATGTTTTAGACGCGCAAGATCCCCAGCTTCAGGATAATCAGCATGCAAAAATTTTAGAACGACCGAAAGGTGGTCGGAGGTTCTTTCAGCTTTACAGATAATATGTTTTTTACCTTGATAAAGCTGCTCTTTTATACTATAACCAGCCAATGTGATCATTTATATTCACCTCTTTAAATCTTGCAGTATAGTAGGGGATGTACAATGTTTAGATAGGTTTATTATAGCATATATACAGGGGTAGTAAAATAAGTTGAAAGGGTTAAAAGGGTAGAATAGATATAAATTCTATTTTTCATCATAAAAGAGGAAAAGTGGTACGATATATTCAGAATATGTAGTATAATACACAGGAGTCAGTGTGACATCCTTTTGTACCAAAAATCATAGGATCGCTGAAAAAGCAGGTGGCAAGATAAATACTTTTTGGCAGATCTAAGCATAATAGAGAGTATAGGAGTGGATCATATGAAGCATATGTATGAAGTACGAAGAGGCAAGCCCTTATTAGGTGCTACCGTAGATGCAGCAGGAACTAATTTCGGGATTTTTTCCCGCAATGGGACCAAAGTATATTTAGAAATATTTAATCAGTTTTATGATGAAGAGCCCATAGATCATTTTGAATTAGACTCCGTATTAAACCGTACCGGAGATGTATGGCATATTTATGTAAAAGACATTCGGCATGGAGCCTATTATGGATGGAGGATCGATGGTCCATTTATACCTCAGGAGGGGCACCGATTTAATCGCAACAAACTTTTGATGGACCCCTATGCCAAGGCTGTAGCAGGTACATATGATTTCCAAAGCGAATCTATTTATGGATATGATAAAAAAGCACCATTTGATACAGATTTGACTTTTTCAAAGGTAGACTCTATTGATTCGGCTTGTAAAAGTATTGTGATCGATGACCTAACCTATGATTGGGAAGATGATGTGCATCCTAGAATACCTTTGCAGGATACCATTATTTATGAAATGCATACAAGACAGTTTACGAGACACCCTAATTCAGAAGTGGAACATAAAGGTACTTTCAATGGGATTATCGAAAAGATTCCATATCTTAAAGAGTTGGGCATTACAGCGGTAGAACTTTTACCTATTTTTGAGTTTAATCTAAACTCCATCGCCAATCGTAATCCAGAAACAGGGGAAATGCTCCGAGATGTATGGGGATACAATCCTATCGGATTTTTTGCTGTAACAGGAAACTATACCAATGGTATGCGATTAGGAGAGCAGGTATTCGAGTTTAAAGAATTCATAAAAAAGATGCATCAAGCAGGACTAGAAGTCATACTAGATGTGGTGTATAACCACACAGGAGAAGGGAATGAATACGGTCCTACGGTTTTCTTCAAAGGGATAGATAACTCCATTTATTATATACTAGAACAGTATAATAAGCGGTGGTACTCCAATTACTCTGGCACAGGAAATACACTAAACTGTAGTCATTCTGTGGTAAAGCAACTCATTATGGATAGCCTGCGGTACTGGGTCACAGAGATGCATGTAGACGGTTTTAGATTTGACTTAGCGGCTATTCTAGGAAGAGATGAAACAGGACAGTGGATTGGTGATTTATCTCTTTTGAAGGATATAGCAGATGATCCTATCCTATCTGGTTCTAAACTGATCGCAGAAGGATGGGATGCAGCAGGGGGATATTATGTAGGAGAATTCCCTGTAGGATGGGCAGAATGGAATGGAAAGTACCGAGATACAGCCAGACAGTTTATCAAAGGGGACTATGAAATGATAGGCGATTTGGCTACTCGAATTTGCGGTAGTCCTGACTTGTTTGGTAAATATGGTCGAAAGCCTTATCATAGTGTCAATTTTGTAACGGCGCATGATGGATTTACGATGTGGGATTTGGTATCCTATAATGTAAAGCATAATTACTGTAATGGGGAAGGCAATCGAGATGGACTCGACCATAACTGTAGCTGGAACCATGGAGTAGAAGGGGAGACGGATAATCCTCAAATCCTTGCTTTAAGAAAGCGGCAAGTAAAGAACTTTATGGTACTCATGATGGTATCCCAAGGAATTCCTATGCTGCTCATGGGAGATGAATTTTGTCGTACACAGCAGGGAAATAATAATGGATATTGCCATGATAATGAAATCACTTGGGTAGACTGGTCCAGAAAAGCAAAGTTTGAGGATGTATTTGCATTCACCAAAAAAATCATTGCCTTCCGTAAGGAACATCATGGTCTTCGTAGGGAACAATTCCTTATAGGACAGGATTTGACAGGTAATGGGGTAAAGGATATTACATGGCATGGACTAAAGGCACATAAACCAGACTGGACACCCGCATCAAAAACTTTAGCGTTTATGATGAGTGGAGAAGATTTTATGGATCGAGCAATCCCGCTAGATCAGGACATATATGTAGCATTTAATGCCAATCACGAAGCAGTGACCTTTGAACTGCCGATACTGTGGAATAAAGATTGGTACAGGGTAGTGGATACGTTTAAAGAAGCACCCAATGACTTTTTGGACGAGCCTAAATATATTGCGAGTCCTTCTTATACAGTGGGTGCGTATAGCTGTATTATACTCATAGCCCGTACAAGTAAAAATATAAAGAGTAAAAAATAACCATAAACCCCTTCAATGCTGAAGGGGTTTATGGTTATGATGCGAAGGTATACTTTTGTAGAGATCTATCGTTCTTTTTGTACCATTGAAACATAAAAAAGTATCATTGAGACATAAAACGTTGTGAGGTAGGATAGAAAGTACTACAATAAGAGCAAATGGATTGAAAATGGAGGGCTATATATGGATGAAATACTTCAAGTAAACATAGAGAAGATGAAACACACCTATGAGAAAATGTATAAAGCCTATAAATGGTCTGCCAATGGACTGATTCTTCATTTTTCGGCTATGATCTATACGATTTATGACAAACCTTTTGATAGGGAAGAATTTCAGAGAGTACAGTCCTATGTCAAAAAGAATGTGGGGATGTTCTCTCATTATAGAGCCACAGAATTTTATTCTATACCTACGCTTCTACTTACAAAGTATAAAGATCCTGAAGCAGCTTTTTCCACGCTAGTAGAATATGAGCAAAAAATAAAAGAGCATGGACTGAAAGGAACGGGCGTATACATTGGCATGGCAGCCAATATACTCTTGAACTGCTGTGAGTCAGGGCAGGCGGAAGAGAGAATCGCAAAGAGTATGACTTTATATAAACAAATCAAGGCACATCATCCATGGCTAACCAGTTCGGAAGATATTCCTTTTACAGTGCTCATGACAGGCCTATCTAAAGACGTAGAAGAGATCGTGCATGAAATGGAACTGTACTATGAAAAGCTACAAGAAGTAGGATTTAAAAAAAGTGGTGGACTTCAAACACTTTCTCATATACTGATGATGGGTACATCGGATATGGATATAAAAAGTAAGAATTGTAAGGAAGTATATGATTTTTTTGCACAGCATAAGATAAAGCTTTATACTAGTCAGTATGGATTATTAGGTTTTTTTGCACTGCTAGGAGAATCAAGAATACAAGCGTCCAAAGATACCTTAGAAGCCTATCAATATTTATTAGGACAAAAAAAATATAAATATATTGGTAAACAGATGTGTATGTTATTGGCAATGAGTTTGGCTACCCATCAGCATATAGGGCTACAAAAGAAATTGATAGGAGAGACAGTGCTGGGTCTCACAGTAGAAGCTTTGATCGCAGCCCAACAGGCTGCTGTCATGGCTGCAATATACGCAGCATCACCTTCATAAAGCTAATAAGTTCAAAAGGTGGATAGATGAAAATCTATCCACCTTTTTTATGTCATTTTGTACAATTTCACAAGTGTAATTATAATATTACTTGTGAAATTGCTAGCTATCGCATAAAATGTAGGTATAAAGATCTATTTTGTAAGTTTTATTTTCTATGAGTAAAAACAGGTAAGGGGGATATATATGCATAGATTACCACTCAATATTGCACATCGGGGGGCTAGTTCTTTGGCACCAGAAAATACCATGGCTGCATTTTATAAAGCTATAGAAGTAGGCGCACAGGGGATTGAACTGGATGTGCAGCTTTCCAAAGATGGAATTCCAGTGATCATACATGATGAAATTCTTCAGCGTACCACCAGTGGAACAGGATTTGTGAAGGGTTACACTTTGGCAGAATTAAAACAGTTAGATGCAGGAACTAGTTTTTCTACAGAATTTGCAGGAGAGCGTATTCCCACTTTAGAGGAAGCATTGCAGTTAGCCCAAAAATACAATCTATTTCTAAATGTAGAGCTAAAAAATGGAGTGGTACTATATCCTGGTATAGAGCAGATCGTAGCTGATATGATTCGTACTTACCGGTATGAAGCCAATACCATTGTATCCAGTTTTAATCATTACTCTTTACTAGAAATGAAAAAAATTGCACCTCAGATCAAGACGGGAGTTTTGTATATGAGTGCACTGGTAGATCCTTGGAAATATGCTGCAAAGTTAGGCGCCCAAGCGCTTCACCCCTTCTATATCACTCTTATCAATCAGTCAGAAGAACAAATACAGAGGCTTCGTGATAGTGGGCTTATGATTAACCCCTTTACGGTGGATCAAGAAGCAGAAATGCTGGCGCTCATAAGGATGGGGGTAGATGGGATTATCACGAACTTTCCACAGAGATTAAATGATTTACTAAGAAAGGTGGCACAATATGAAATATGACCGCAAAAAAACATTTATCATTGGCTTCGGTTTCTTTTCTATCAGTTTAATGTGGGCTATTTATAATGCGTTTATCCCCTTATTTCTAAAGGATTTCATCAAAAGCAATCAGACGATCGGTTGGGTTATGACCATTGATAATATCTTGGCCGTAATTTTGCTTCCTATTATTGGAGTCTTAAGTGACAAGACGCATACGCGTTTTGGTCGTAGAATGCCGTATGTGATAATAGGCATTCCATTGGCAGCGGTATTCTTCTTTTTAGTACCTTTTTATATGAGTTTGCCCATGCTGATGATTACTTTGATCTTGACCAATATATCCATGAGTGTGTATCGTTCACCGGTGATCGCCTTAATGCCTGATTTGACGCCACCAGAAGCCAGAAGCAAAGCCAATGGGATCATTAATGTCATGGGTGGAATAGGTGCAGTGTTAGCCTATGGGATCGGTTCTATTCTATATGGTATGAATAAAACGCTTCCTTTTGCATTTGTATCCATGATGATGATCATCGCGCTTGTTATGCTTGTCGTATTTATTAGAGAACCTAAGAATCACTATGAAAAGATAGAAAATGACTATGAAGGATTAAAAACGGTTACCTGGCAAGATCTTAAGAATACATTATTACTTCTTTTGGCTATTTTCTTTTGGTTTGTAGCCTATCAAGGTATCGAAGCTTTATTCACATTATATGGCATTGACTATTTAGAGCTTGCCCCCAGAGATGCAGCATTTTCACTTACATTTTTCTCACTTTCGTTTTTGATTTTTGCCTTGCCCGCAGGCTTGATCGGAGAAAAGGTGGGTAAGAAAAAGACAATCGTAGCAGGTCTTATTGGACTTATTGCTACATTTACTATCCTAATATACATCAAAGAATTGATTCTTTTACGAATCTTATTGTTAATTGGTGGTGTGTTTTGGGCTTGTATTAATATTAACTCCTATCCTATGGTGGTAGGGATGACTACTTCCCAAAAGATCGGCACTTATACAGGGCTGTATTATTTATTTTCTTCAGCCGCAGCCATTGTATCTCCACCACTACTAGGGTATATGACGGATGCATTTGGATATGGGATATTCTTTGTGTATTCTACTGTAGCATTTATCGTAGCACTCATATGTTTACTGGCAGTAGAGCCCAAACCACAAAATCAATGATATACGATCATTGATTTTGTGGTATGATATATCATATCAAAAAGGAGGACATGATGAATCCAAGAATTGCATCACCCCAAAGAACAAAACAAATTATTCAAAAATATAATTTTCATCTTCTTAAAAAGTTTGGTCAAAACTTTTTGATTGATGAAAATATACTCGATGAGATTGTCTGGTCTGCTGGAGTTACAGAAACAGACTGTATCTTAGAGATCGGGCCTGGTATAGGAAGTTTGACACAAGCGCTAGCAGAAAACGCTTTCAAAGTAATTGCAGTAGAAATCGACGCCAAACTGATTCCTATCTTACAGGATACCTTGAAGGAATATAAAAATATTGAAATTATAAATAAAGATATTTTGAAAGTCGATCTAAAACAGTTGATCGAGGAAAAAAGTGAAGGAAAGCCCGTCAAGGTAGTGGCAAATCTACCGTATTATATCACTACCCCGATTATTATGGAATTATTAGAAAAAAAGCTGCCTATTCAAAGTATTACGGTCATGGTTCAAAAGGAAGTCGCAGAACGGATGCAGGCATCACCCGGTACAAAGGACTACGGTGCACTCTCTCTAGCAGTCCAGTATTATGCAGAAACGTGTATTGTAGCTAAGGTTCCACCGAACTGCTTTATGCCTAGTCCAGCAGTAGAATCTGCGGTAATCAGGCTAGACGTAAGTAAGGAACCACGGGTACAGGTGCAAGATGAAAGATTATTTTTTGCCCTGGTCAAAGCAGCCTTTGGACAGCGTCGAAAAACCCTCATGAATGCATTGTATAATCTAGGAGGATTATCCTTAGATAAACAGCAGATTACAGAACTATTGCAGCAGGCAGGTCTTGATGAAAAAGTTAGGGGCGAAGCCCTAGACTTAGCCCAATTCGGCAGGTTAGCAGATACCATACATAGATTTATAAATAAATAGGCAGTAAAAAGCCTATTTTTTTTATGTATTCATATTTCACTTCTCTCATAAATATACTTATATAAGTGATTTCTATAGATCTTTACTCAGCAAAAAAATATGGTTGAGGTCTTGGGTTGTAGATCCGTCACTTTTACGGATGATCAATTGGAGGAGGGGAGCTTTTTGACAGGGAATAGAAAATATAGTCGACATTTTATTATTATGCGGCAAGAAGCGCAGGGGTATGGAGTAGAGGCTAAGGAGCCTACAGGATACTGTAAGATTGAAGTAAGGGATGGCAAGGCAAAGGCTCAAACTTTCGTACAAGGACTGAAGGCTTTATCAGAAGGTGGGGTGTATAAAGCCTGTTTTATCGGCAAAACATCAGAGGGTATGGTGGGAATCCCAGCAGGGGTTATCCGTATAGATGGGCACGGTCGAGGAGAAGCAAAGTGGGAGTTTGATCCTGATCGAATCGGTGGGCTAGACCTAGCCATAGAAGGAGTAGAAGCGGTAGCAGTGCTAGTAAAAAATGATCGAAGCATGGGTAAGGAAATTATTTCACCCTTGGTAGGGTATAAAGAAAAGGAAATCGCATGGAAGCATAACTTTGAAGAAGTAGGTGTGCAGCAAGATAGAGATATAGCTCACAAACAGGAACCTGTGACAGTAGAGTCGGCAGCGATTGAAGAAATAATTGAAGAAACAGTGGAAGAGATAGTGGAAGACATCGTCTTAGAGCAAAAACAAGAGCCTATGCAGATGCCAGAAGATTCTCGAATGGTAGAGCCTGTGGTAGAGCCTATTGTAGAGGCAAGTATGGAACCACATGGAGAAATGAATGACTACTGGGCAGATCGAGAGGATGCAGAAAGAAAAGTCCAGCCTGAGCAGGAGCTCAGTAAGGAAGTAATACCAGATGCATGGGGAAATGATGAAGGTGATAGTCAAGAACTCTGTGGTACGGCAAAAGATTTTTATAATAATCTTTTAGAAGATATTTGTGTTTCTGAAGAGAGTATGCCCGTGTTTCAGCCAGAAGCATGCCAACAGCAAGTCAAGGATGCGGATACATATCTCTATCATCAAGCATTTCATAGTATGGTAGATCAATATAAGCAAGAGTTACATACAGTAGACCACATAAAGTATACCCCGCCTCCTGTAGCACCAAAGGAGGTACAGCCAATAATCTCAGTGGAAACACCCTATTGTTCTTGCCAAGATGAAACAGAAGATATGGACATAGAAATACAAAGCTTATTTGATATACAAGAAAAGGATATTACCTACATGATGGAGCACCAACCCGTGATGAATCCATTTGAAAAACAAGAGGAAGGGATTAAGTGGATACGAATCTGCATCCGAGATTTGGCAGTACTCCCTATTAGTGCATGGAGATATATGACATGTCCTTTGGTTATAGCAGGAAACATGAAATATAAACATCTGATGTTAGGCATGTACCAAAAAGAAAATATAAAGAGATATATAGTAGGTGTTCCTGATGTGTATAATGAAGCGCAGCAAACACCAGCAGCTCAATTAGGTTTTCATCAGTTTAAATGCTGTCAGGATAAAGAAGCACAAGCAGGGGAGTATGGATATTGGATTATGGAAATATAAAAAAAAGCATGACCTCCTAAGAAAGGGTGTCATGCTTTTTTTTGTATACTGATCATGGTAAGATCATCTCGAAATAGGGTAGAGTTTTGATATTCATGCAGATAAGCGAGCATACTGGCTATCGTAGATCCTGTGCCGATAGAGATCGACGATAGAATATTTTCAAGATCTGCGGTATCAAGCATATACCCCTTCAAATCAAATATTTCTACAGCTCCATCGGAAAAACAAAGCAGAGTATCTCCAACGCATAGGGTGGTTTCAGAGATAGAGAAGGTGAGCATATGGGAGCGAAACATCCCTAAAATAGGACAGTTGGATAGTAATTCCATAGGTTGTACCCCACTTCTTAAGACATATTGTGGGATATGTCCGGCACTCGCATAATGAAGGACATGGGTCTTGATATTTAGAATGCCAATAAACATAGTAGCAAATGTATCAGGGGAAGTTTTTTCTAAGACCTCATTATTGATGGTAATCATAAAGGTATGAAGAAAATCGGAGATGCAAGAAAAATCTATAAATTTCAGATGATAGTCCACTGTAGACTTTACTAAACTCGCTACAACAGCGGATAGGATTCCATGACTAGATATATCACATATGTAAAAGTATAGATGAGAGTCATCTATACGACATATATCATAAATATCTCCACCTACCTCGTCACAGCATTGGTAGAAGGTATCGATGGATAGGGAAGGTATTTGAGGGATGAATTTTGGTAGGAGATTACTAATGAGGGTTTTAGCCGAGTCCATAATGCTGAGTAGATATTGATTTTGCTCTTGAATCTGTTTTTGCATTTGTTTTATTTCCAGCGCCATATTCTTTTTCAGGATGGCTTGTTGTAGGATGTGAATCAGATTATCAGAGGATGTGGGTTTTAATATATAATCAAATGCCCCACGTTTGAGCGCTTGGATCGCATTATCCATATCACCATGACCCGTTAACACTATAATGCCGATCTCAGGCATATACTGTAAAAATGCATCAATCAGCTCAAGTCCCGATAATCCTGGCAGACGCATATCTGTAATGATGGCATCGATCAAAGGAGTGTTTTCACGAAAATAAGATAAGGCCTCTTGAGGATCATCAAAATCTATTACCTCGAAGTCTTCTAATTCTAAAACAAATTTTAAATTTTCTAAGATAAGGATTTCATCATCTATGAGTAATATTTTTCCCATGGTGTTACCTCCGAATTACTAGAACTGGCATATAGTGTAATATATTTTTTATAAAAAGCAAGGATTTTACTACATAAAACAAAAACAAGATGCATTCATGAGGATAACGGATGCATCTTGTACAATAAATCATCCTAGTTTGGTTGTGTTATTTTGAGCATTATAGTTTAAATACAGAGACGATTTTCTCTAGCTCTACGGACATTTGATTCATTTTATCCACCATCTGTACATTCTGTTCCGTAGAGGCAGTTTGTTCTTGTACAGAGGCAGAAATTTCTTCTGCCAAAGAAGAAAAGCCTTGGGCGATAGCGGTTATTTCATAAAAAGATTTCTGTGCTTCTTCTTTATTTTTTTCTACTTGTTTAATATTTTGGAGCATTTCGGATACTTTCAGTACTGTATTTTTTGTAGCATCATTGATCCGCATAAATACTTTAAGCGCATCTTTTGAAGCTTGGTCAGAGTCTTTTACTACAATCTTTGCAGCATCCATATTTTGTTTAGCTTTATGAACTTCTTGGTGCACTTGAGAAGTAAGTTGTTCAATTTCTTTTGTGGAATGGGCGGTTTGCTCAGATAGCTTTCGAATTTCATCGGCTACCACTGCAAAGCCTTTACCAGACTCCCCAGCTCGGGCAGCCTCAATAGCAGCATTTAATGCCAACAAGTTAGTTTGTTCTGCAATATTTTGTATCACAGTGATAATATTACTGATAGAACTGGACTGATCTGCTAGCGAAAGGATGCTTTCAGACATTTTTTCTGTGATATCACTATTGGCTTTAAATTTAGCACTGATAATTTCCATAGCAGCAAATCCAGTTTGATTGGCTTTTTCTGTTTCGGTAGTATAGTCATACATTTGAGTAGAATTCACGACCATCTCATCTACCTTTTTGGAGAGAAGATCTAAAGTTTCCCTGCCATTTTCAATCTGGAATACTTCTTCTGTAGCCCCATTGGCTAATTCTTCAATAGCCTTAGCGACTTGTTCGATAGAAATTTGATTTTGCTGCGAATTCTGATTAATGATAGCAGTATTTTTTACTAAAGTACTTGTAAACTGCTTATTTTTGCTCATCATTTCTCGCAAAGCAAGTCGCATATCAAATATAGCTGTGGCGATAATGCCCGTTTCATCATTATTTTTTTCCAGACCTTCAAAGGCTGGATCGTATAATAAGTTAAACGCAGCTGTACGATTTACCAATTCTGAAAGCTTTATAATAGGAGAAGAAATTTTGTTTCCAATAGAAAAAGCAATCCATATGATGCCAAGTAAAGTAAGTAGATTAATAGCTGTGATGAGCATATTTATTTGCTGGAGCTGTTCTTGAAATCTATTTTGAATACTACCGATTGTCAGGTGGATATCGTCTGTATAATTACCCGTTCCGATGATCCAATCATAGGGTTGTATATACATACTATAACCTCTTTTTTGCAGGGGCTCAGTAGTGCCCTTTTTGGGAAAATAGTAGTTCGTATATCCGCCTCCAGCCATCGCTTGATTTCGTAATTCCTGAATAATCATTGTACCATAGGCATCTTGTAAGCTATCCCTATTTGTACCTTCTACGTCTTCGCGACCCAAGAGGACTACATTGGTTCCATCGCTAGTATCAGCCCAAAAGTATCCTTCTTCGCCGTACCGAAGATCTCGTAGTACATTTTCAGCCATTTGCTTACCTTGTTCTTTAGAAATAATGTCAGCTTCTACTTGTGTATGAATACTATGCAGGAGGGTAGATGCAGTTTCTACTTGAGACTTGATCATAGCATCATAATCTTCGTATAGTACTGTATTTAATTCTGAGCGGGTATAAATAGTTACTGCATTCATCAAATATATAGTGATTGCTGCATTGGCAAACATTAAGAAAATAGTAACTCCAATCAGTGCTGTAAGTATTTTTCTTCTAATACTGGATCGACCATGTTTTGTGTACTCTCTTTTTGGCATACCTAACGCCTCCTTTATGATGCATGTATATACTAGTATTGTACAATATGTCTAAAAATGTTTCAATGTAAATCAATGCAAATAATATCCCTGATCCTATTCAACTAATCATATTTTTTATAAAAAATAGTTTGAAGATTGTTTAACAGAGGAGTATTATATAAGGTAGGAATGAAGAGGGAATGGCAAGTAGGGGGGCATGATGATGATAAGTATTCGGGGATATAAAGATGAAGATGAGGCATATATTGAGTACTGGGAACAGCAAAGGGAGATTTTTTCTTATCTGTGCCATACGAAGCCTAGATGTTTTCGACAAGGAACACCGCTTGATGAAAGCAGTACAAAGTGGTATATTATAGAAGTAGAAAATGTATCCATAGGATCTGTATGGATAGAAGAGATGGCAGCAGGGAAAGGAAAGTTAGGTATATGGATTGGAGATCCTACTAGACGGAATATGGGGATCGGAAAACAAGTAGTCAAGCAGATGATCGACTGGGCATTTACTGTGTGGGGACTTGAAGAGATATACCTGAGAGTAAGACAAAATAATCGAAGAGCCATCCAATGTTACAAAAAATGCGGCTTTGTACTAGTCAAAGAATATCCAAAAATGCGTTTTGCAGATGGATCTTATCAAGGAATTTATGAAATGACCCTATATAGAAATGGGATATCTGAAAAAGTATGTGGGGACAAAGTATAAGGCAACTGAAAGAAAATAACTGGTCAAAGATGCTGAGGATATTTTGTGTCAGACAAGGAAGCAGGTTCCGTTGCTAGTGGAACTATCAGCGGGTTCTGCTGACGCGGTATGACG